>JBEDEK010000074.1:0-6318 GCA_041175745.1 Bacillota bacterium
CATTCAATAGCCTGTTCTTTTATATGATAAAATAAATAACAGCAATATACCAAAAGAATATGAAATACACATTAATGGTTAGAGAAGATGACGAATCTAAGATGATAGCCAAGAAATTGGAAATCAAACTTAACTTTGCTGGTCATATCCAAAATAATCAAAAGCCTGATATCGTAATATTTATTGGTGGAGATGGTTCTTTCTTACGGTCGATTCAAACCTATCTGTCAATATTGGATTCCGTTGTTTTTGTTGGTGTTCATACAGGTACGCTTGGTTTTTTCTGTGAATTTTATCAGGAACAATTAGATCAATTAGTTAAGTCTATTCCTCAAATGCGCCGTCAAAGTGTCAATTATCCCTTGGTAGAAATTTCCCTTGTTGGTAAAAAGACATCAACATTTTATGCGGTTAATGAAGTCAGAGTTGAAAATCCTTTTCACACCTTCGTTACGGATGTATTGATTGATGATCAGCATCTTCAAACCTTTAGAGGTACGGGTCTAATTGTTGCAAGTACGTTAGGAAGTAGCGCCTACAATAAAAGTTTAGGTGGTGCCTTGGTGGATGTTTCAACCGCAAGTTTGCAACTAACTGAAATGGCGACAATTCAAAATAATGCCTATCGATCACTTGGTAGTTCACTTGTGTTAGATGCAAATCGTGTCGTCACTTTCAAGGGTGATTTTAAGAAGGCCATCTTTGGCTATGACTACCTTTTGGTTAATCCAGAGGAAGTAGTTGAAAAAGTAAAAGTGAGAACAAGTAAAAAAACTTTTCGACTTTATCATCAACAGCAACACCCCTATTTTGATACTTTAAAGAAAACCTTTGTAAAGAATATTTAAGTTTATGAACCGCGGTTCATAATCACTGGAATAATCATTGGATTTCTTTGTGTTTTAATAAATAAATATTTACCAACGACTTCTTTGATGGTGTTCTTTAACTCAGAAAAAGACACACGATTTTTCATCAATAATTTCAATCTCTCTTCCAATTTAAACTCAGCATTTTTTAACATATCGTTTGCCGATTGAAAGACAAATCCTAAAGCGATAATGGTTGGTTTAATCATTAATTGATTGTTTTTTGCATCGATGACCACAGACACTGAAACAACGCCATCATCAGCGAGTATTTTTCTATCTCGAATAACCGCAGTTGACAAGCCGTTAATGTCTTTACCATCAATATAGACAGCTTCTGCAGGAACTTGTCCGCCACGACTGACTTGATGGTTTTTTAGTACTAAGATGTCACCATTACGGCAGATAAATGAATTTTGTTTTGGAATACCCAACGTTTCAGCAATTTCCGTATGAAGTTTCAACATCCGATACTCACCATGCATTGGCATAAAGTATTTTGGTTTAAAGAGTTTTAGCATTAATCTTAATTCTTGTCTTGCTGGGTGACCAGAAGAGTGAACGTTGAATAAAATTGAATTGGTTAAAACATTGGCGCCAGCCCTCGTAAGTTGATTGACAACACGATTGATACTTAGACCATTTCCCGGAATTGGACTTGATGAAAAAACTACAGTATCCCCTGGAACAATTTTTACTTGTCTATGATCGCCTTTTGCGATTCGTGATAATGCGGCCATAGGTTCACCTTGAGAACCGGTGCAAATAATAACAGTTTCTTCTAATCGCAAGCTTCGAATATCATCAGACGCTACAATCGAAGAATCAGGTATTCGAATATAACCAAGTTGTCTAGACATACTGACAGCGTTTTCCATAGAACGGCCAATAATCACTAACTTTTTTTTATGAGTTACTGCCGCTTCGACAATTTGTTGAATCCGTGAAATATTACTCGAAAATGTTGAGACAATGAGTCGGCCACTGGCATTTTCAAAAATATCATTAATGGCAGAAATAACACTTCTTTCAGAGGGCGTATAACCTTCAATTTCTGCGTTGGTGGAATCGGATAGCAAAAGATCGACACCTTCTGTTCCGAGTTTTGCAATTTTACCGAGGTTAATTTCAGCACCGACAGGGGTCAAATCGATTTTAAAATCACCGGTTGTCACGACTCTACCCTCAGGCGTATCCACACAGATTCCAAAGCAATCCGGAATGGAGTGCGTCATACTAAAAAATGAAATTTTGAATTCATTGATGTTGAGAATTGTATCTTCATCGTACTCCACAATTTTGACAGGTTCTTTGATTCGTTGATCTTGAAGTTTATGACGAATAAATGCTGCAGCGAGCCGAGGTGCATAAATGACAGGCACAAAGACGTGTTGCACTAAAAAAGGTATACCACCTATATGGTCTTCATGACCGTGTGTTACGATTAAGGCTCTAAATTTCCTTTGATTATTTTTAATGTGAGAGTAATCGGGTATGACATAATCCACTCCCGGTAAATCTTCTTCAGGAAACCTCACTCCAGCATCAATAAGGATTAAAGTTTTTTCAGATTCTACACCATAGGTGTTTTTTCCAACTTCTCCTAGACCACCGAGAGCAAAAACAGAAACGCCATCTTGACCAGCACTAAACGCCATAAAAAACTCCTTTGATGATAATAATGAATCTATGCATCGTCTTTATTGATTAAATTATAATCAATGAAAATGAAATTGTAAAGGAAATATCGCTATAAAAGGGTGGCATTGGTTTTTTCTTTAAACGGATCAATCTTATCCAAATAATCATAAAATAAACGACCGTTTAAATGGTCAATTTCATGTTGTAAAACAATGGCATCAAATCCTTCAGCTTCGATGAGAATGTCTTTATTTTGAATTAAATCGAATGCCTTTACGGTGATTTTGTTTGCTCGATAGACATATCCAGGATGTTCTATTGGCACGGATAAACATCCCTCACCAGAACTGAGAGCAATTTGTTTTACTGATTGCGAGACAATGACAGGATTGGCGAGCATGTACTCCGTTTTAATCTCACCTCGTTGATAACTGATTGCAGTAAGACGCTTACTGATGCCAACTTGAGGGGCCGCTAATCCAATTCCTTCACGAATGTTATATTTTTCTGCATAGGTTTTGTCTTGAGATTTGTGGACGTAATCTAAAAGTGCTTTTAGCAAGTTTGAATCCTCTTCTGAAAGAGGAAGTACAACTGGCATTGCTCTTTTTCTTAAAATTGGATTTGGATCTTGAATGACTTTGAGACGTTTCATAGTTTCCACTTTACCATAATTTTTATTGATTCCGCATCGAAATAAGTGTGATAAAGTAAACCTATGAGTTACGCAGAACTAATCACCTTAGCAAGAGAATTAAAAGAGGCGTTAGAAGAAGATCAACGCGTTGTTTTACTTAATCAGCTCGATCAACAGTTAAATCAAAATCAAACGTTGTTGACCTTAAGTGAAACCTATCAAAGGGCTCAAGCAAATTATCAATCGATGTGGGAAAGTTATGGAGATGAAAGTCCACATTTATTAAGAGCCCGAGCAGAACTTCACCAAGTTAAAATTCAAGTTGATTCTCATCCATTAGTACGAGACTATTTAAAATCATATGGCCAAGTCAGAGAGATATATCAAATGATCCAACATAAAATTTTTACCCCCTTTAAGTCTCATCCACCAGGTTGTTAATATGCTAAGAATTATCGGTGGAAAATTTCGATCAAGAAAACTTTTACAACCGTCTTTGACCATTACCCGAGCTACCAAAGATCGAGTTAGAGAAGCTATTTTTTCAGCAATTTCAACCAACATTATGGATGCGATGGTTCTTGATTTATTTGCAGGTTCAGGTGCATATGGTCTAGAGGCCCTATCACGTGGTGCTAAATTTGCATATTTAAATGATCATCACCCAGAAGTAAAAAGAATTCTAGAAGACAACGTTAGTAGTTTAAAAATCGATCAATTTAAGATTACGCAACTTGATGCGATTGATTTCCTGGAATTCGCTCGTATAAATCACATACAGTTTGATATCGTTTTTATTTATCCTCCTTATGCATTTAAAGATCAGCAAAGCGTATTTAAAATATTGTTTAAAAGTAATCTCCTTCGAACTGGTTCAATTGTAGTTTATGAGAATGAATCTAATATTCATGAATTTAACGAAGACAAATTGAAGGTAAAGACTTATAATTATGGTAGAACATTTGTTCATATTGGTTGGAAAAAATAATGAAAATTGCAATTTATCCTGGAAGCTTTGATCCCATCACGAATGGGCATATTGATATTTTAAATCGTGCTTTGAAAATTTTTGATCAAGTCATCTTGCTTTTGGCCGTAAACCCTAACAAAAATAGTACCTTCTCCCTTGAAGATAGAAAATCCATGCTTCTTGAAATTGCAAAGGATTTTGGTTCAAAAAGAGTTATTGTGGATAGCACTGAAGGATTAACCATTCGTTATGCTCAATCTAAATCTGCAATTGCCTTAGTTAGAGGCTTAAGAACTGTTCCCGATTTTGAGTATGAGCATGATATTTTTTCTGGTAATCAACTAATCGATGCAAACATCGAAATGGTATTTTTTATGGCGAAACAACCACACCAAATTATTTCGTCGAGTTTGATTAAGCAATTATATTTAAATCAAGTTGATATTACTTCACTTGTGCCCAAAGCAGTATTACCTTATTTTAAAAAATTAAAAGCTACTTTAAAACAATAAAGGAAATGTGGCGACCCGTTTTTTGATCACGATCATATGAGAAATAGTCTTTAGGATTTGAAAAAGTGTCTAAATTACTAACATGAATTGAACGCGGTGAAAGTCCTGCATCGACGAGTTGTAAATAATTGAGTAAGGGTATGTCTAAAAAATAACTGCCGCCGATTTTTTTAATGATATCTTTGAATTTATCATTTTTTTGAAGCAATTCATTCGCTTTTTCCTGTGTGATTGGGTGATGTGCAAAATCCAAAGAAGGTCCTAAATGTGCAATTAAATCTGAGGGGTTTATTTTCATCTCAGCTTTGATTTGGTCGATCGCTTTTTTACTAATACCTTCTAAAGTGCCAGGTGTTCCAGCATGAATAATAGCAATGAGATTTATATGCTTATGGGTAATGAAGACAGGAACACAATCAGCATGAAAGATACCCAACATTAAGTTTTTCTCTGTGGTATATAAAGCATCTGCAACGACTCCAGCCTGGAATTCGTGGTTCCCTTTACCCGCATCTTGTTTATAAACACGTTTTATAAAAGTGCTATGGGATTGATAAGTTAAAACCATTTGGGATCTTGGCACCTGAATTAAATTAGAAAAAACGTCACGATTTTTCTCAACTTTATTCATGTCATCGCCGGTATGGAATGCTAAATTTAAAGAGCTATAAGCGCCGATTGAATGACCACCGTGTCTTGTTGTTGTACCTGCGATTATGTTCGGTTTTTGAATCGCGTACCAGATTGAATTTTCCATCTTTTACATTATACAAAAAAACGTTCCCTTCCGGAAACGCTTTAAGGTAGATAGACGTAAAATGGATTAATTTAATTCAAATTGATTACGATGCATCCAAGCATCGGAAAGTGTCACTGCTTTGTCATACAGGTTAGCCCCAGGAACGGAGATGAGTAACTCAGAGATACCGACTTCGGGACTATTATCAGACAAATCATACATAATTGCAGTTGGTGTGGAAATTGCATTCTTTTCACCACTTTCGAGTGATTCGATTTGCGTTTCATTGAGTTGACCATTGACTTTATATGCGGAGTTTCTAGCCACTTCAGCCGTTCTTTCTAAAAAGTCCGTATTGCGTAAAAGGAATCGCTCAAATGGAGTGGTTGTTTCGTCCTCTGCAAAGTCATAAGTTTCATCAATAAAGATAGTGTAGAATTTGAAAGTTCCAAATTGTTCTTTGGTGACAGGAGTAATGGAGTCAACTTCTTGGGTGCCAAAATAACGTGAGGTGTTGTCGAGGAGCTCTTTGAATCCAGGTTGAGCATCTTTGCAGAATTGGCAATCTTTTTGAACAAAAACAAGCATAAACTTTTCACCAAATTCATCCGAATTTTCCATCATCGCATCGACAAGCCTTTGCGCTTCTGAATTTTCTTCACCTTCTAGTTTTTTCTGATAGTTTCGATAATAACTTTCAGGACTATTGATACTTTCTGCAATGCCATTGACCCATTCAGTGATGGTAGGAATTGAGAAAATAATGGCAAAAATCGTTCCAACAATTAATAAAGGTTGGACCCACGCAGTTTCCTTAATCCAATTCCATAATCCGCCAAATATCTTTCCGAAAAACATGCCAATTGGTTTCATTTGATAACCTCCAGTTAATCACGAATAGCACGTTAATCTTATCAAATAGTTAGATTATCTTCAATATAAATTACTTC
>JBEDEK010000075.1:0-3400 GCA_041175745.1 Bacillota bacterium
GAGCTTTGGCGATCTACTTATTATTCTTTACCACAAATTACTTAGAAATGTCTGTCTATATTCACATTAGAGAGGATGCATTTGCTCAAGTGCAAAAACTTTCTTTTTCTTACTTTGATAAAACCTCCTCAGGGTGGTTAATTGCCCGATTACAATCGGATACAAGCAAGATCTCAGATATGATTTCTTGGGGTATTACTCGGTTTGTTTGGATTACCTTTGAACTAGTATTTATTCTGATCACGATGTTTATTATTTCTTGGCAAATGTCTCTAGTCTTATTGGCAACCGTACCCATCATGATGGTGATCGCTCCTTATTTTCAATTTAAAATTCTTAATCTATCAAGAACAGCAAGAAATGCTTTTTCTAAGTATGTCGCTTGGTTAGCCGAAGTCATCGCCGGAGCCAAAACCATTAAAACGCTTTCGATTGAAAATAATGTTCAAAAAGAAGCGAATGATATTGTAACCGATATACGTGATAAAGCCTGGAAGACTGCTAAGACGCAAGCGTTTTTTTATCCCTCCGTTACCCTCATATCCACGATTACGACTGCGATTGTGATTTTTGTGGGTTCATCGTTAATGTTAGCCAACACCATTATTTATGATGTTTCGATTTTTGTTTTGTTTATTGGATTTGTTTCTGCCCTGTATACTCCCATTCAAGAATTCGTTGATTTATTTACAGAATTGATGGCATCTCAATCCTCTGTTGAAAAAATCCTATCTTTAATCGAAACAAAACCAGTGATTAGTGACACTCCTGAAGTGGTGGCCAAATATGGCACACTCCTTAATCCTAATGTTGTAGCCTATGAAAAAATGAAAGGTGAAGTTGAATTTAAAAATGTATCGTTCTCATATAATCCTGGTACGCAAATTATTCATAACATGAATTTATTGATTCCTAAAGGGCAAACCATTGCCATCGTTGGAGAAACAGGTAGTGGTAAGTCGACCACCGTGAATTTACTTTGTAGATTTTATGAGCACACAAGCGGTGAACTATTGATTGATGGACATGACTATCGCACCCGATCTGTGGGTTGGCTTCGTCATCACTTAGGATATGTGCAACAAACCCCATTTATTTTTTCTGGAACGATTCGTAAAAATATAAAGTACGGAAAATTAGACGCTAATGATGAAGACATGATTTCAGCAAGTAAGACGGTTGGCGCTCATGCATTTATCTCCAAATTACCGCAAGGTTATGACACGATTCTAAAAGACGGTGGAAGTGAACTCTCCGTTGGTCAAAAACAATTGATAGCCTTTGCTCGTGCGATCATTCGAAATCCAACGATTATGATTTTAGACGAGGCAACTTCTTCAATTGATACCGAAACCGAAGCGATGATTCAAAAAGCAATCACAAGAACACTCAAAGGCAGAACGTCGATTGTCATTGCTCATCGTTTATCAACGATCGTGGATGCCGATCGAATTTTGGTGATGTCAGAAGGTCGAATTATTGAGGATGGAAGTCATCGTGACTTGATGTTGAAAAAAGGAACTTACCATAAGCTTTATATGAATCAATTCGCAGAACTCAAGGTCGAGCAACAAATTGATACTTTTGATCAACAAATCGCTACGTTAAAGAAGTAGGTTTTGGAGTGGTGACAAAAAAACGCACCACAAAGAACATAATTGGTATGGGTATAATTGCAGATAACGCATAGGCGATAACCGGTTGAATACCAATCAAATCTTCAAATAAAAAAATGCACCCTTGCTGAATAAGATAATTAGGAATACTCGTTAATGGATAAACAATTAATCTTTTCCATGTCCATTTTGTTCGAAAAGCAAACCAAGCCTGTAATGAGTAAGAAACTGGAAACAATATGACAACATAACCGTATTTGCAGCATCGAATTCAATGTAGGATTGAATTAGTATCCATTTAGGTTGTTCGATAAATAGCGTATATCTTAATAACAATGTGGTGAGATAACCCAAGACGGTATTGAGACCACCGACCACCAAAAAACGAATAAAAGCTTTGTTCCATAAAGTCCAAAATATTTTTTCAATGCGATAAAGAAGTGATTTTGGATTTTTAAATAAGATTGGATTCATTGTTTTATTTTATCACAAAGAAAAAACCCTTCAGGTTTCTGAAGGGTTTTTTAGCATCGATATATTAAAATGATACTTTAACTGCTTTTCTTTCGGAAGCATCATCTAACTTAAACAGTTCAGCTTCCTTGAATTTAAACATACCGGCAACAATGTTAGATGGGAACACTTCCCGACGATTGTTATACGATAAAACCACATCATTATAGAATTGACGGGTAAAGGAAATCTTATCTTCTGTTTCCTTTAAGGTATCTTGAAGTTTTAAGAAACCTTGATCTGCTTTTAAGGTTGGATATTGTTCTACCACCACCGCTAAACGACCTAAGGTTTGCCCTAACATACTATTGGCTTGTGCCATTTCGCCGACGTTGCCACCTTGCGAACCTTTATCATACATTTTGCGGGCTTCTGCAAATTGCATGAAGATATCTTTTTCTTGCTTGGCATAACCTTTAACGGTTTCCACAATATTAGGAATCAAATCAAACCGACGTTTTAATTGAACATCAATTTGTGACCAAGAATTTTTCACCTTGTTTCGGGATTGAACGAGCGTGTTATAAACGCTTACAACCCAAAATCCTACTAATGCAACAACACCCAATACAATTAATATTTCCATTTTTTTCTCCTTGTTTTTTATCTTAACATCTTTTGAATAAAAGCAAACAATTATTTTAAAAACTATCGAATTCTTACGCCACTACCGCCACCACCTCGGAAACCGCCGCCACCGCCAAAGCGACCACCACCACGGCCTGCAGAATTATTGCGTTGAGCATTGGCAGCTGCAATTGTACTTTGTGCGGATACAAAAGACCGTTGCATCGAATGTTGATAATGACGGTAAAAACCAGGACGTCTAAAATAAGGTGAACGATTGAGTTCGTCCATTTTATTTAATTGTTGATATTTAAAACGGATTTGCTTTTCCACTAATTCGGCAATACCAAAGGCTGTTGCATAGACCATATAGTGTTCCCAAACGGTCATACCAGGCATGGGATAATCTTTGATATTGGTGAATTCTTTTAAGAACTTCTCAAATGCTTTCCAACGAACATAATCCTCATTGCCTTTTTTCGATCTTCTTTCGATGGAACTTAAATATGCGCTCAACAGGATTGATACGCCAACAAGGATTCCACCGATAATACCTGTAAAGGTTCCTAGCGCAAGCACCATCCTTGTAGCATAAAAACCAATGGCGAATAACGTAATTAAACCCAAAATAGCAGCATTCTTTTGTGCGGGTGCTTTCACATCATCAAAGAATTTTTCGTTTTGTGAAGCGACAACGACAGCAC
>JBEDEK010000076.1:0-4054 GCA_041175745.1 Bacillota bacterium
TCAGAGCAGTTATCAAATCGATGAAATTATCGTTGGCAAAGTCATTGATATACAGACCTATGGGGCTTTTATCGGTTTTCCAAATGGTCAAAAAGGGTTAATTCACATCTCGGAAATTTCAGACGATTACGTTAAAAGAATTGAAACATATTTAATTGTTGGAGAATATGTCAGAGTTAAAGTTCTTGCTATCGATCCGGCGACTCAACATTTAAAATTATCAATTAAACGCTTGATTAAGAAAGATGAACTCACTGATAAGGCTCATCCTTTTTGGTTCAAAGTTCCACCACATGAAATTGATTTTTCACCCCTCAAGACCATGTTACCGACTTGGATTGCCGAACAAAAAAAGAAATTGGAGGACTAGCTTATGCTGTCACTAAACTTGACCCATACAAAACTGAAAGGATCATGGAAGGATTACCAAGATCGTATCAATCGCATCACCGATTTAATTGGGACAAAAAAAGGACCAGGTGGAGATTTTTTAGGTTGGGATCAATGGCCAAAACAATTTGATCAAGAAGAATTTTCATTAATTCAAAAAACTGCAAAAATGATTCGTGAAAAATTCCAAGTGCTTGTTGTTTGTGGCATTGGAGGTTCTTATCTTGGTGCTAGAGCCGTTATTGAAGCTATCCAAGGGCTAATGCCTAACAAAGAAAAATCGTTAGAAGTAATTTATCTAGGTCAAACATTTTCACCGACATACACACAGCAAGTATTAAATTATCTAGCAACCAAGACATTCGCAATCAATGTAATTTCAAAGTCAGGAACCACGACTGAAACCTCCATTGCATTCAGACTTTTGAAGGATTTATTGGAAAAGAAGGTTGGTGTCGCAGAGGCTAGAAAAGCTATATTTGCAACGACTGACAAAGAAAAAGGCGCTTTGCGTTCACTCGCTAGGCAAGAAGGTTATGTAACATTTAATTTACCCGATGATATTGGTGGTCGTTATTCCGTCTTAACCGCGGTGGGACTGCTTCCAATTGCCGCTACCGGTATTGATATTAAAGCGCTCATGGCGGGTGCTAAAGAGGCAATGGACCTCTATAGCAATAGTCAAATCGATACGAATCCTGCTTTACAATATGCCATCGCAAGGCATCAACTTTATCAAGAAAAGGCTGTTGAAATGTTTGTGACTTATGAACCTCAATTTGCCATGATTGCTGAATGGCTCAAGCAACTCTTTGCCGAATCAGAAGGTAAAGAGAACAAGGGTCTTTTACCTGGTTCGGTTTCTTTTAGCACAGATTTACACAGTGTGGGCCAATTCATTCAAGATGGTTCACCTGTTTTATTTGAAACAGTCCTTTTTGTAAAAAAACCAACTTATGATCTAACCGTTCCCTTAAGTGTTAATGATGCGGATGGATTAAATTATCTCGCTGGTAGACCATTATCCTTTGTGAATGAAAAAGCATATTTAGGCACCCTGCAAGCCCACGTAGAAGAAGGCCAAGTTCCAGTAATTCTTATTACGCTCGATCAGATGGATGCCCATCATCTTGGCCATCTTTTATATTTCTTTATGAAAACGGTGGCTTATTCTGGATACCTATTAGGTATCAATCCGTTTAATCAACCAGGAGTGGAAATATACAAACGTAATATGTTCAGATTACTTGGTAAAAAAGGTTATTAAGGACTAGCATTTACTAGGTTTTTTCATTGACTAAAAAAACGCCTTTTGATATATTAAGTAAGCACGCGTAGGCCCAAGGGATGTTTAGCTCAGTTGGGAGAGCATCGCCTTTACACGGCGGAGGTCGGGGGTTCGAACCCCTCAACATCCACCATGATCTACCAGTGTGAGCACACCGATGGAGGCTTAGCGAAGCGGCCAAACGCAGCTGACTGTAAATCAGTTCCTTCGGGTTCGGTGGTTCGAATCCACCAGCCTCCACCATATGTTGTTTGGGGTATAGCCAAGTGGTAAGGCAATAGACTTTGACTCTATCATTCCCTGGTTCGATCCCAGGTACCCCAGCCAAAAGACTCCCGCTAGCTCAGTCGGTTAGAGCACTTGCCTTTTAAGCAAGGGGTCGAAGGTTCGATTCCTTCGCGGGAGACCATGCTAAGCCCAGGTGGCGAAATTGGTAGACGCACAGGACTTAAAATCCTGCGGTGGCGACACCATGACGGTTCAAGTCCGTCCCCGGGCACCAAACCATCGATCAAACGATGGTTTTTTTATTTGCAATCTTATTGATTGCTACTCGGTAAAATTCTCGTTATCATATTGACATGACAATCGAACAACAAATTGAAGAAGCATTAGATAAAGTGCGCCCTTTCATTATTCGTGATGGTGGCAATGTTGAATTTGATTCCTTTATTGATGGCATTGTTTATTTAAGAATGGAAGGTGCTTGTTCTTCTTGTGGATTAATTGACTCTACCTTATCGGGTGGATTAGAAGTCATCCTAATGGAAGAAGTTCCTGGTATTTTAGCAGTTAAGCTTGCAAGCGAAAAACCACAAACATTACCACTCGACCTGCAAATTAAATAACCTAAATTAGTTGTAATCAACAGCCCGGATGGTACCTTCAGATTGCCACCGGGTTTTTAATTGTTCTCGGATAAATTGATGCGTATTCAATGCTGTTGCTAAATCATGTGGGTATTGCGAAGACTCTAAATGTTTTTCAGTTAAATAGTTAATGGAAATAATCCAGTATGTTTGGTTTAAATTGATTGGCGTTAAATTCGCAATCGTACGCTTATATAAACTTTCAGACATCCACCAAGACAATTGTTCGCCAGTCACTTGAACAATCATTAATTCATTATCAAATGGGAAAGCTTTGTATAACTCCCCATACGTCACAGGTCCTTCATCAATACTTGCTCTTACTCCACCTGTATTATGAAAACTAGCCACGACTTCTGATTTAACAGATTGTCCATACTGAAGCATTTCATCAACCGCAAGTTGGCCAAGATTGTTGCGTGAAAAAGCCCCTTCAGCAATACCAATTTCTTCATTTTTAATCGCGTTAATTTCATTAATTAAATATTGATCATAGATCGCTTTCATTTCGGGGTCTTCGTTAGGAAAACGATTCGTACTAACAAGGTTATCGTAGGTATAAACACCAGATTGATTTTGGGCAAAACTTGGAACCATATTGACGGTGTTAAAAACAAAACGCATATGACTAATTGCTTGACCATAGGCTTGCCCTTGATAAACAGGTTTACCATCGATATGAAAGACTTCTCGTCGATGGGTATGACCATTGAAGACCCCATCAACATAAGGTAAGACACCAGTCTCAACACTTCCATCGTGATTGAGTAAGATGATCAAATCCGCACCCAATTCCTTTAAGCGTTCACTTTCATCCCTGACTAAATTAGTATAAGGAACAAAATCATAATCAATCACTGCGCTTGTTAAAATACTACTTTCTAAAGTGGCACCAATTGTACCAATAATTCCGATTTGAACACCACTTCGTTCAATCATGATAGAGGCATCTGCATAGCTTGCACGTTGCTGCGTTTCCTTCTCTATAATATTGATGCCTAAAAGTGGAAAGTTTGATCGGGATTGATTTTGCTTGATATACATATCTGTCCAATCAAACTCATGATTGCCGATGGCCATCGCAGAAAATTCAAGATGATTCATCGCATCTACGACCAATCGACCTCGGGTAATATTACTATCTGCACTACCTTGCCACATGTCACCACTCGACAAGAAAATACTGTTTGGATTTGCTGCGAGCTGCGTTTTAAAGTATGTAGAAAGACGATTGATACCTATTTCTTTATTACCTGGATTATGTTCAACCGCACCATGAAAATCATTTAGGTTATATAAATCAATCGTGACAATTGGATTGATATTCGATGAACTTGAAATACCTGAAGAAAAATTCTCGCTTGAAGATTCTGAAGAAAGCACGGACGATCTATCTGGAAATGATGGGGAAAAATTGGCACAACTTGAAAGGATAAATAACAAGACGAATGAAGTTTTTTTGTGTATCATAATAATAAATTATCCAGTTTATTGAGAATAATATACC
>JBEDEK010000077.1:0-4396 GCA_041175745.1 Bacillota bacterium
TGATAAAGGTATTTTAAAATACATTGATTATGATTTAGATTACAAACTATTTCCCGATGGTTACATCATGAGTTTGGATGAACGCGAATTTGAAAAACATAGCATCCGATATCAATACACACCTGAACTGAAAGATGTATTGATTCGGTCTGCGGCACTTTTATTTAAGAAATTACAGGATCGAGATTATCCTTTTCAAATGCATCGCATTCAAGAATTATTCCAACAATTTATCAAAGAAAAGAAATTTTTATTCTAATGAAAAAGTTTTTTGAAATCAAAAGCCTTGAAGATATTAAACCCTTCGTCACATCCATCCTCCCCTATTTAACACTCGGCACATTACTAACACTAAATGGCCCTTTGGGCGTTGGTAAGACGACCCTTGTTCAAGAAATGGCAAAACAGCTTGGCGTGAAATCTCGCGTTATATCTCCTACGTTTACCATCATGAAAGTGTATTCACTTGAACAAATGAAAGGTCGCTTATTACATGTGGATGCTTATCGGTTAGAGAAAAGTCCTTCATTTGGATTAGAAGATGAAATGGGTGAGGATACCATTACGATGATAGAGTGGCCAGAAAAACTCTCTACGATACCTTCCGCCGTTCAAACGATTCACCTCACCATTCGTTTTGTAAATGAACAAAGTCGAACGATTGAGATGGAGATTGTTTCTTGATGAAATCTTCGATCGTACTTGTTTTGGATTCAAGCACACCCACTTTATTTTTGGGATTAATCAAAGATAAACAAACCCTCGGTCATCATGTGGAATTACTCGAACGTCGCCATGCTGAATTGATGTTGCCTTGTATCCTAGGATTTTTAAAACGATTTAACTACAAAATTGAAGATATAACGGATGTGGTTGTAGGTCATGGTCCTGGTTCTTTTACTGGTGTTCGTCTTGCTTTGACTTTAATCAAAACGCTTGGTTTAATGCAACCATTAAAGGTATTTCCAATCAGTACCTTACATCTTTTTGCTCACCAACCCAAAGTCATCATCTCCCTTGATGCCCGAGGGGAAAGACAATACATTGCAGCTTATCAAGGTCTGAAAGTATTAGCGAATCCACAGATTTTATCTAATGAGGCCATACCTTCATGGAAACTTCAATTTCCAAAAACAACCTCTTTAACTGTCGAAGAAGCGTTAAAAGAACCAGATGCAATCCTTCAACATATCCTTGACTTACTTGATGGATTATTACCGTTGGTTGAATTACAAAAACTTAATCCACTTTATTTAAAGGATCTTGTATGAAAATTCGCTCTGCAACCATCTTAGATTTACCAACGATTTTAAAGATTGAAATGCTTTCATTTTCTACGCCTTGGACTGAATCTCATTTCCGTTATGAGCTTAATGAAAATCCATATGCATTTTTATTGGTTGCAGAAGCTGAAGGCTTTGTCATCGGATATATTGATTTTTGGATTACGTTCCAACAAGCACAAATCAATAATCTTGCCGTGATACCAACGCTACGTCATCAAGGGATTGGTAAAGTTTTATTAAACGATGCCATTGAAAGAATAAAACAGGCTGGTTGCGAATCCATTACTTTGGAAGTGAGAGTAAGTAATCTCATCGCTCAAAAACTTTACAGCAAACATGGATTTAAAGCCTTAATGAATAAACCTCATTATTATGCTGATGGTGAAGATGCTTTACTGATGGAGAAAAGATTATGAACGATCGCTATATTTTAGGGATTGAAACAAGTTGTGATGAAACCTCGATTGCCATTGTTTCTGGAACCAATGTTCTCAGTCATGTGACGGCTTCTCAAATTAAACAACATGAAGCATTTGGTGGTGTTTTTCCTGAACTGGCTTCAAGGTTGCACACAGAAAACATTGGTTATGTTTTACAAACAGCTTTAAAAGAATCGAAGTTAACGTTTAATGATTTATCTGGAATTGCGGTGACGCGAGGACCAGGATTAATTGGCGCGTTACATATTGGTTTACAAAGTGCAAAGATGCTTTCCGCTCGATTAAATATTCCTTTAATGGGAGTTCATCATCATGCTGCCCACTTAGAAGCTGCAAGGTTTATTCAACCGATTTTATATCCTGCTTTAGGATTAATTGTCAGTGGAGGCCATACTGAACTTGTTTATATGCCTCGGCCTTTACAATATGAACTGATTGGTCAAACCCAAGATGATGCGGTTGGAGAATCTTATGATAAAGTCGCTCGAATGATGGGTTTAGCCTATCCTGGTGGTCCCGTTATCGATCAATTAGCGCAAACCGGAACCACCCAGTACGCATTACCCTTACCCAAAGCCATTGGCACTTTTGATTTTTCTTATTCAGGTTTAAAAACCGCAGTCCAAAGTTTAATTCAAAAAGAACAACAAGCAAAGCGCGTGATGAATCAAAATAATCTCGCATTTGACTTCCAACGTTTGGTTATTCAAACCTTAATTGATAAACTTCAATTAGCGTTAAAAACCTATCAAGTCAAATCCGTTATCATTGGTGGTGGTGTGTCTTTAAATCGCGAATTACGTAAACAAGCATTGATTTTATCGAAGCAAACCAATATCCCGTTTATTTTTCCTCCAACATGGGCCTGCACGGATAATGGGGCGATGATTGCCTTGCTTGGTTCCGAAATGTATAAAGCTGGGATGGTTGCATCACTCGATATGGGTGTTGATCCTTCCTGGGAGATTCAAGCAAGCAGTCAAAAGTAAATACGATATAATATCATTACAAATTAAGTAGGAAATGCATATGAAACAAACCCATAACATTCGCGCCCTCTATCGTCACGCTCAAGGACAAACCCTCAAAGATCAACTATCTGTGATCTTATCAGGATGGATTCGTACCAATCGACAAAATGGTGCGATTGGTTTTATTGAATTAAACGATGGTAGTTTTTTTAGAAATGTCCAATTGGTTTACCATCAATCCTTAGGTTCGTTATTTGATACGTTAACCAAATGTGGAACTGGAGTTGCCATCACCGTCAAAGGTTCTATCCACTTAACGCCGACGAACAAGCAACCTTTTGAGTTGGTCGTGGAAATGTTTGAGATGGTTGGCGATGCTCCCGAAGATTATCCATTACAAAAGAAAAGACATGGCTTTGATTTCTTAAGAGAAATTGCGCATTTAAGACCACGTACCAACACATTTACAGCGATGTTTCGCTTACGTTCTGTGATGTCGATGGCGATTCATCAATTTTTCCAAGATCGTGATTTTGTTTATGTTCACACGCCCGTCATTACCGGTAATGATGCTGAAGGAGCGGGACAAGTTTTCCAAGCAATCGTCGATCAAAAGAAACCAAATGAATTCTTTAATAAACCTGCTTCCTTAACTGTTTCAGGTCAGTTACATGTGGAAGCGTTTGCCTTAGCATTCAAAGATGTTTATACCTTTGGTCCTACATTCCGTGCAGAACCTAGTAACACCTCAAGGCACGCTTCGGAATTTTGGATGATTGAACCAGAAATTTCTTTTGCCGATTTAAATGATGATATGAACTTGATTGAAGATTGTGTCAAATATTGCCTTGACTATGCCTTTAAACATGCGCCTGAAGAAATGGCATTTTTTAATCAGTTTATTGATACGACCCTCGTTCAACGTTTACAAACTGTTCGACAAAAACCATTTCAACGTATGACCTATACCGAAGCGATTGCTGCTTTACAAAAAGCTGTACAAAGCGGTGTTGAATTTGCTTATAAAAAGATTGAATGGGGTATGGATTTACAAACCGAACATGAACGTTATTTATCTGAAACCATTGCAAAGGGACCCGTTTTTATCATAAATTATCCCAAAGAAATTAAAGCTTTTTATATGCGCTTAAATGATGACGGTAAAACGGTGGCAGCATGTGATTTACTTGTGCCACAAGTTGGTGAACTTGTAGGTGGTTCTCAACGTGAAGAAAGACTTGATCTACTTGAAAAGAAAATGATTGAACATGGCAATAAAGCAGGCTTAGAGTGGTATTTAGATTTACGAAAATATGGTGGCGTGCCTCATGCAGGCTTTGGTATCGGATTTGATCGGTTGCTCATGTATCTAACAGGTGTAAACAATATTCGAGACACACAGCCTTATCCACGGACGCCCGGATCCTTGTTATACTAAATTTAGAATATGTTTGAAGAACCGTTAGAAGAAAATATTCAACAAGACCTTGAAAAAGAGGCCTATGAAAGAAAAAAAACATCCTTAAGAAGGATGACGATTTTTATTTGGATTGTGAATGTTGGATTAGCGATTTACGTTGTCACACAAATTATCGCTTACGTTGAGCGGTTATTGAATACTTAAAGTTTTTTCGCAACTTCATCTAAATTTTTCATAAAGATTTGATTACGTTTATTTTGTATTCTCAGGGTTCTACCA
>JBEDEK010000078.1:0-2714 GCA_041175745.1 Bacillota bacterium
ATGTTAGGATATCCAGCTGATACATTAGAAATTCTGGTCATGCAATTGGTGACACTCACTGAAAATGGTGTTGAAGTGAAAATGAGTAAGCGAACAGGAAAAGGAATTACCCTTCGCGATCTTGTTGAAGAAGTCGGCCAAGATGCCGCCCGTTACTTTATTGCCGCCCGTTCGTATCACAACCCTTTAGAGTTTGATTTGGATTTAGCGAAAACAAAAACGAATGTCAACCCACTTTATTATGCTCAATACGCGCATGCTCGATTACAATCCCTACTCGAAGCCGGAAAAGATTTAGGCCTAGATTCAAGTGGTTCTGGTCTTGATTCAATTGAAGAACTGGATTTATTGAAGCATTTACGTTCATTTCCCCAAGTTTTAAACCAAGCTGCACAAGCACGAGAACCAAGTATCATTGCCCAATATATACAACAACTTGCAAGTTATACCCATAGTTTCTATACTATAAGGCGGGTTATTGACCGTGACCAACCCAAATTATCTGCTGCAAGACTTGCACTCGTTAAAGCCAGTGCACAGATATTAAAAAACAGCCTCGCTATCTTTGGGATCCACGCGCTGAATAAAATGTAAATAAAAGGAGCATCATATGCCAAAATCAATGCTAGAACTTGCCCACGAATTTATAGTTGCAAAAAAGAAGGCAGTCACCTTTAAAGATATTTGGGCATATGTCCAAAAAGAAACCGACGAAAAAGAAACCCTTCAATTAGGAAGATTTTATAAGTTATTAACCTTAGATGGTCGTTTTGTTGCACTCGGTAGCAATAAATGGGATCTCAAAGCTCGTTATACATTTAAAGAGTTGTATGATGATGTTAGAGGAGTGTTCCGTGAAGTCGAAGGTACAGAAGAAGGTGGAGACGAAGCTGAAGCAGACCCATTTGAAGAGGATGATGAAGCTGAAGATAGTCAGGAAGATGACAAACCAAAAAAGCGTAAATCGGACGATGAAGATTAAATTAAAAAAGAAAGAAGGAAACCAATATGCCACTTGTCAGTATGAAAGAAATGCTTATCAAAGCATACAAAGAAAAATACGCGGTTGCTCAATTTAATATCAACAACTTAGAATGGACCCTTGCGATTTTGGATGAATGCCAAGCACTTAAAGCCCCAGTGATTTTAGGTGTTTCAAGTGGTGCAGCAAAATATATGGGTGGATTTAACACCGTGATGGGTATGATTCATGGTTTAATCAAAGATAAAAAATACACCATACCGATTGCTGTGCACTTAGACCACGGAGAATCGATCGAAATTTGCAAACAAGCAATTGATGCAGGTTTCACATCCGTGATGATTGATGCCTCACACCATCCATTAGAAGAAAATATTAAGATGACCAAAGAAGTGGTTAAATATGCTCATAGCAAATCACCATTGGTTTCAGTAGAAGCAGAATTAGGTCGCGTTGGTGGTCAAGAGGATCACGTCGTAGCAGAAACTTACTATGCGATTCCTTCTGAATGTGTAAGATTAGTCAAGGAAACAGGCATTGATTGCCTTGCTCCAGCATTAGGATCAGTCCATGGTCCTTACGAAGGTGAACCAAAATTAGGTTTTAAAGAAATGGCAGAAATTCATAAATTAACCAATATGCCTTTAGTGTTACATGGTGGTTCTGGTATTCCTGACTTCCAATTAAAAATGGCGATTGAAAGAGGCACAGCCAAAATCAACGTCAATACTGAAAATCAAATGGAATGGACCAAGATTGTTCGTGAAGTTTTAGCAAAAGATCCTAAAGTCTATGATCCAAGAAAAATTATTGGCCCAGGTAAAGAAGGTATTCGAAAAGTTGTTAAAGCCAAATACGAAGTCTTTGGTTGTATTGGTAAGGCTGCCTAATTCATTGAACTAAAAACCCATTCACGATTGAATGGGTTTTTTATTTCTCTAAACGAAAGATTAAGTTAAAATATAAATATGCTAAAAGCTTTTTTGGAAGATGCCTATCAGGCAGCTCTACTCGCCAGTAAGGAAATTCTTTCGATTTATCGAACTAATTTTACATTTGAAAACAAACTCGATGATTCACCTGTGACGATTGCGGATAAAAAAGCAGACGCCATCATTCGCCAATACTTAAAAGCAAAATATCCAAATTTTGGATTTCTTACAGAAGAGTCTTCGGATGATTTTTCTCGATTAAATCAGGATTATGTTTGGGTCGTTGATCCAATTGATGGTACCAAGGATTTCATTGCAAAAAATGATGAATTTACCATTAATATTGCCCTTATTTATAAGCAACAAGTGTTGGTTGGTCTCGTCCATATTCCTGCTAAACAAGATACGTATTTTGCGTTAAAGGATTTGGGTAGTTTTCATCGTGTCGGCAATCAAGATCAACGCATATTTGTGAATCATAAAGTTGATCACCTTACGGTTTTAACTTCACGATTTCATTTACAACCGATTGAAAAGGAAGTCATTCAAAAATATCAATCAAATGGTAAAATTTCAAAAGTTGAAACCTATGGTAGTGCAATTAAAGCTTGTCGAATTGCCCAGGGTCTAGCGGAAATTTCTTATCGATTATCACCGGGTACAAAAGAGTGGGATACAGCTGCTAGTGATTTGATAGTAACTGAAGCAGGTGGTTATTTTATTAAACCCAATAAAGAGAAGTATTGGTATAACCGCCGGGATGTCAGAAATCTTGAAGGGTATATTATTCTCAATAAACT
>JBEDEK010000079.1:0-3914 GCA_041175745.1 Bacillota bacterium
AATACAACAATTTCCATCCAAGTTCCCCCATTGGATTAAGTTTGACTATTACTATTTTATGACTTTTATCTTACTCTAATTATGAACTATTTATTAAGTTTTTCAATAAAACTCTCAAAAAAACAATTTAAAAATTAGAATTGTGTGGGGGATAATGGATTTTCTTAAAAGTTATAATCACCTAAAATAATTAAAGTATTAACTTAATTGCCGTTTTTGACCACAATAAAACTTTTTTACTAAGTGCATTTAGTCCAGCATGCTTTGCTGGTTTCGTTGGATGTGTTAAATAAAAATATTGACCGTGTATATCTTTAACTGAGGGATCGGCAGCCAAATAATAAAGAGCCTCTGCAGAGTTTTCTACGCTCTTTAACATTCGATTGATTATCATTTTTTTAAACATGCGATACAACCAACCATTATTGAGACCAATTTCTGATTGGACAGCACCAGGGTGCATCGCATTAATCGTAATACCTTGCTTAAATAATATTGGCGCTAATTCCCAGACTGTGTGTAATTGCGCTGTCTTAGATGCGCCATAACTTCTCAATCCCGTATACCAACGCTTTTTAAAGTGAGGATCTTTAAGTGAGAAGCGACTAAAACGATGACCCTCAGAATTTACTTGAATGATTCGCCCTTTAGATTGAGCCAATACCGGCACTAACGTTTCTGTGATTAGTAAACTTGATAAATGATTTACCGTTAATACTAATTCCGTCTGATCTTTCGTTAATAACCGTTTTGTTGAATAAACCCCGGCATTATTAATTAACACATCGATTTGTTTTTCTTGTTTCAAGATGAGCGCCAACGCTTCTTTAACAGACTTTAGAATAGAAAAATCGGCAAGGTAATATCGAACTTGAATTGCATATTTTGCTTCTAAGGTCTTTTTTAATTCAATCGCTTTCTTTTCGTTTCGAACAAACAAAATGAGGTTTGCTTTACCTTTAGCAAAACGATGGGTTGTAGATAAGCCAATACCAGAGGTTGCACCAGTAATTAAAACCCATTTTCCATCAAGTGTTGCTTGAGTTTGATGTGGTGGTTTATTACCTAATGTTAAAAATTCAAATTCAGGTTTTAAGGCCATAGGTTATCCAAAAAAAGTTTTCATAAACCAACGATAAAACTTCTTCCATACGGGAATGTTGTTATAGATATCTCCCCAAAGGTCATAAAAATCTCTTTGATGAAGAATACGGCCATCGGGATGAAGGGTTAATTGAGTTGCGCCATATAGTGGTGTACTTGGCGCTTTTTTATAAACAATGGTCATGGTCCAGGTAAACAATAATTTATTTTCGGTTTGGGTCACTGTACCAATATCCATCACCAATTTTTGACTACGCTTTGTCAAACGTTGGCACATTTTAAGGAAAGGTTCTCGGCCTTTAATAATTTGAATCGAGTCATGAAAGGTCATTTCTGGATGATAAAAAGGAAAAATATGCGCCCAGTCTGGTTTACCTTTTTCATTGTAGGTTTTTGACCAATATCGTCTTAACGAATCCACGTTAAGAGGTTCTGGTAATGGACCAATATCGGGAAGTGGTTCAACTTTCTTTTTCATAGGCATTATTATAACGAAAACAATCCTTATCGAGAAATGAATTAAGTTTGATAAAATATACCCAATGAACAAAACATATGATGTCGTCGTTGTTGGTGCGGGAATGGGTGGTTTAACCACCGCTGCTTATGCTGCTAGAGCTGGTCGTAAAGTCCTCTTACTTGAACGGGGTCCTGAACCCGGTGGGCTATTTGGTAGTTTCAAATCAGGTGAATATACCTTTGATCATGGTGCTAGAGCGGTGGAAAACTCTGGGATTATGTTTCCGATGTTTAAACAATTAGGTTTAAAGTTAGATTTTGTCAAAAGTCCTGTCAATATTGGTTCTGGCAAACATTTCGTTCCCATTACTTCAGATGTTGAATTAGAACCTTATGCACAGTTTTTAATCAAACTCTTCCCTCATGAAGAAAAAGCCATTCGACTTATTTGCAAGGATATCGTCAAAATCTCTCTTCAAATGAGCGTGCTCTATGGCATTGAAAATCCTCTATTCATTGATGACGCCTACACGAATATGACATATTTAACCAAAACCCTTTTACCATGGGCGTTTAAATTTATGGTGACGATGCCAAGAACCCAACGTTATTTCACACCTATTAAAGAGCATTTACTTAAATTCACCCAAAATCCATCATTAATTGACTTTATCTCTCAACATTTCTTTGAAGAAACACCTGCGATTTTTGCGATGTCTTACTTCTCGCTTTACACCGATTACAACTATCCCAAAGGTGGTACGGGTGCCGTTGTCAAAGCGATGGTGAAATTTTTCCAAGATCACCAAGGTGAATTAAAATTAAAATCGGAAGTAACTAGTATTGATGTAGATCAACAAATCGTCACGATTAAAACTGGCGAATCCTATCAATACAAGACCTTAGTTTGGGCAGGTAGTCCACCAATGATGCATCGTGTTGTCAAAAGTCTTAAACCAAAACTCATTCAAAGACAACAACTTGCTTTGGCAAAGACCAAAAAAGGTAAAGGTGCAGATTCTGTCATGACAGTGTTTATGAAGGTCAAAGATCCTAAACGAAAATTAGCTAAACAAGCTGGCATGCATACGTTCTTTACGCCATATTTAGATGGACTTACCGCCCATTCAATCGACCTCATCAAACAAAAGGATGGGACGTTTATCGCAGACAAGGACAAGATTTTTAACTGGATTAAAGAATGGTACCGTCGCAATACTTATGAAATTTCCGTCCCTGTTTTACGCGATCCCACTTTAGCTCCTGAAAATGAATCAGGTTTTATTGTGTCTTTATTGCTCGATTATCAACTAACCAAATTTATTGCCGATCAAGGTTGGTATGAAGACTTAAAACAAATCAGCAATCAATATTTTGTTGATATTCTTGATCAAACTTGGCTTCCTGGTTTAAAAGCAGGCACGTATGAAACCATTCATGCTTCTCCCTTAACCATGGAAAAGTTTGCCGCCGTCCACGAAGGATCGTTAAGTGGTTGGTCGTTTGCAAACAAACCAATGCTCTCTGAGTTTTTATTTACCCGTGTCGCAAAATCGATCAACACACCGTATCCTTATATCTATCAGGCGGGTCAATGGGCATTTGCCCCAGCAGGGTTACCAACGTGTGCTTTAACCGGTAAATTAGCTGCAGATAAAGTGATTAAACTCACCAAGGGGACATAACATGAAACTTACCATTACCATTCGTCAATTTCTTGCAGAATTTTATGGGACTTTTATTTTAGTTTTTGTCGGCACGGGTTCAATCGCATTTGGATTAGGCCAAGATCTATTAGGAGTTGCGATTGCTTTTGGTACCGGTGCGTTGATTGCAATTTATACGATTGGTCATATTTCCGGAGCCCACTTAAATCCTGCGGTGAGTTTAGCGATGGTTCTTGATCGTCGCATGAACTGGAAGCAATTTGGTGTTTATCTTTTTGGCCAATTTTTAGGAGCGTTGTTTGCCTCGCTGACGCTGATGTTAGGAAGTAAAGCAGATGCCTTTACCGGTTTAGGTGCGAGTGGATTTGGGACACCAACCACAGCCTTGACCGTCATTATTTTTGAAATGTTTTTAACTTTCATCTTGGTCTATACGGTTCTGGCGGCTTCACAACGCAAGCCCTTACAACCTTTAATGGGATTGATTGTGGCCTTCACATTAATTGGTTTAATTCTCATCGGTGGTCCAATCTCCAGCGCATCCTTAAACCCCATTCGTTCACTAGCCCCAGCGTTACTTGGTGGTGGAACCGCTTTATCTCAAGTATGGGTTTATATCGTTGGCCCAATGTTAGGCAGCGTCCTTGCCGTCATCTTTTATCGGTTTCTAAAATTTAAAGACTC
>JBEDEK010000080.1:0-5107 GCA_041175745.1 Bacillota bacterium
ATTTTAATATTATTATCCATTCTCGCATTGATTATTGGGGTTATTTTAGGAATCTTAATCTACTTTAGCCTCCCTATCTTTCGGGCTAAGGAAGCAACCAAAAAGGCTGCTAAACTGATCAAAGATGCGGAAATTAAGGCAGATCACATTCTCAAGAATGCCCAACTTGATGCCAAACAAACCGTTTATGAGTTAAAACAAGAAGCTGACAAAGAAATTAAAGAAAGAAAACAAGAAGTTAACACTTATGAAAACAAACTCTTTAATCGGGAACAAAGTATTGATCGCCGAGATCAAGCTTTGATGCAAAAAGAGAAAAATCTTGAAGAAAAGATTGAACTCCAGCAAAAGCGGATGAAAGAAATTGAAAGAAAAGAAGAAGTTCTTCAATTAAAGTTGGATTCCATCATTCATGAACTTGAAAAAGTATCCGGAATGTCCTCTCAAGAAGCCAAAACCGAAATTCTTAATCGTGTTGAAGCAAAATTAAGTAAAGAAATTGCAGGATTAATTAAAACACGAGAACAAGAAGCCAAAGATCAAGCTCAAACGATGGCGAATGAAATTTTAGGGATGACCTTAAATCGCTACGCACAAGACTTTGTCACGGAACGCACTGTGTCAGTTGTTAGCCTACCAAGTGACGAAATGAAAGGTCGAATTATTGGACGAGAAGGTCGAAATATTCGTTCCCTTGAACAAGCTCTAGGTGTTGATTTAATTATTGATGATACGCCTGAAGTTATTACCGTAAGTTGTTTTGATCCGATTCGTCGTGAAACCGCAAAGCGTACGTTAGAAATCTTATTAAAAGATGGCCGAATTCAACCTTCAAGAATCGAAGAAGTGGCAGCAAAAGTGAAGAGTGAACTTGGCGAAATTATGCATAAAGCAGGACAAGAAGCAGCATTCCGTTTAGGATTAGGCAATATTCACCCTGAATTATTAGATTTAGTCGGTCGCTTAAAATACCGCACCTCTTATGGTCAAAATGCCTATGACCATTCGATCGAGGTCGCTAAGTTATGTGGCATCATGGCAGCGGAAATGGGTATCGATCAAAACATGGCTAAACGTGCCGGATTACTCCACGACGTGGGTAAGGCTATTGATTTTGAAATGGAAGGAAGTCACGTTGAATTAGGAGCAAGATATGCCCGTAAATATAATGAACCGGATGTGGTTCTTAATGCGATTGAATCTCACCACGGCGATACTGAAATTAAATATGTTATTTCTCACTTAGTGATTGCTGCTGATACCTTATCTGCAGCCCGTCCAGGTGCAAGAAGTGAAACCTTAGAAACCTATGTAAAACGCCTTGAACAATTAGAAAATATTTGCAAATCGTATGAAGGTGTCGCACAAAGTTATGCGATGCAATCTGGTCGAGAAGTACGCATCATGGTTGTTCCCGATAAAGTCGATGATGCAACTGCAGTGAAATTAGCAAGAGATATTAAGGATCGTATTGAAGCAGAAATGACCTATCCTGGTCAAATTAAAGTATCGGTTATCCGAGAATATCGCGCGATTGAAACAGCAAAATAAATATTCATGAAGTGGCTTTTTATCGGAGATATTGTTGGTAGTTTTGGCCGCTTAATGGTGGCGAAACATTTACCTAAACTTAAAGAAAGCCTAGGATTAGACTTTGTCATTGCGAATGCAGAGAATGCAAGTCATGGCAAGGGATTAATGCGAAAGCATTATGAAGAATTATTAGCCAGTGGTATTGATGTGATGACACTTGGTAACCACTATAATGCCAAAGGTGAAATACGAGATTATTTAGATCAAACCGTAAGTTTGGTTCGTCCATTTAATTTAAAACATACCTATCCAGGTGTAGGAACGATTGTCTTTAACATTCAAGATAAGCGTATTCGTGTCACTAATATTTTAGGTCAAGCATTCATGAATGAAGAAGTTCACAATCCTTTTGACGCTTTACAAGGTATCCTTGAAAAAGAACCCCCTACGCACCTACATATTGTTGATTTCCACGCAGAAGCGACAGGTGAAAAATATGCGATGGGTTATGCTTTTAGTGGCAAGATTACTGCATTATTTGGAACCCACACCCATGTACAAACCAATGATTTAAGATTATTGGATAAAACCACTTTATTTATTTCAGATGTCGGTATGACTGGCCCTTATAATGGGATTCTTGGTGTTAAAAAAGAAAATATTATTCAACGCTTATGGAAACAAGAGAAAACAGTGTATGAATTAGCCGAGGATGGCGAAAGTGTTTTGTCTGCAGTTTATGTGGAAACCAACCAACAAGGGTTACCGATTTCCTATAAAACCATTCAGATAACAGATAAGGTAAAATAATTTTATGGCAGATCAAAAATTAAACATTACCGAAAAACCAGATTTAGAAAAAGCTCGATCTCGAGTTAGACAAGAAATACCTGTCGTTCGCGATGAGATTGTTGTCCCTGAACGTCTCATTCAATATGCTCAAGGAAAGAAATATTTTATTCGTACCTACGGTTGTCAGGCAAATGTTCGTGATGAAGAAAACATGCGAGGCCTTTTGGAACTGACAGGGTTTACCTCTGTTGATGATGAGAAATTAGCAGATTTTGTCATTATCAATACTTGTGCCATTCGTGAAAATGCTGAAGATAAAGTGTTTGGTGAACTTGGCATTTTAAAAGGGTTAAAGGCCATCAAGCCAGAAATGTTAATCGCAGTGAGCGGTTGCATGGTCCAACAAACCCATATCGTTGATACTATCACCCAAAAGTACCGTCACGTTGATTTGATGTTTGGCACGCATAATATTCATCACCTTTTAGAGTTACTCGATGAAGCGATTACCAAGAAGGTTCGAGTTGTGAATGTCCCATCAAAATATGGTGAAATTGTTGAAAACATGCCTTCCAAGCGAAACCATCGCTTTAAAGCCTTTGTGAATATCATGTTTGGTTGTGATAAGTTTTGTACTTACTGTATTGTCCCTTATACCCGAGGTAAAGAACGTTCGCGTTTAATGGATGATGTGATTAAAGAATGTAAAGAACTCGTTGAGCAAGGTTATCAAGAAATTACACTTGTTGGTCAAAATGTTAATTCTTATGGCAAAGATTTTAAGAATGGAACAACCTTTGCTCAATTATTAGAGGCTGTTGCCTTAACCGGTATTCCTCGTTTACGGTTTATGACTTCTCATCCTTGGGACTTTACGGACGAAATGCTCGATATGATTGCAAAATACGATAATATAATGAATCATATTCATCTTCCTTTCCAGGCTGGTGATGACATGATTCTCAGATTGATGGCAAGACGATATACTGTTGCTTCCTATTTAGATTTGGTCAAGAAAATGCAAATAAAGATCCCTCAAGTCACTTTAACAACAGATATCATAGTTGGTTTTCCAAATGAGACAGAAGCGCAATTTCAAGGCACCTTAGACTTAGTGGAAAAAGTAAAATTTGATGCCACATTTACTTTTATTTATTCACCACGAAAAGGTACCCCTGCCCACAAAATGTTGGACAATGTTCCATATGAAGAAAAACAAAAACGTTTCTATCGACTTAAGGAATTAGTTGATCGCATCGCCAAAGAAAAATCTGATTTGATGGTCGGTCAAACCTACACCGTTCTTGTCGATGGTGTGAGTAAAAACAATCCTGATAAATTATCAGCTTATACAGAAAGTAATAAACTCGTTCATTTTAAAGGCGATCCTGCTCTAGCCGGTAAACTTGTTCGCGTGCGAATTGATGAAGCAAATACGTATACCTTATTTGGAACTTTAATCGATGACCAAGCTTGAGTCCCTCGTGGATCGATTAGCCCAAGCCCTTCAAGATTTACCAGAAGTTAAACAATTTTTTTTATTGAGAGAACAAATCTTAAAGGATCCATTTTTAAACGAACAACAAGAGCAAATGAAGCATCACCAAAAATTGATGATGAAACACCTTGCGGATCAAGTTATTTATCAAACGCATCAATCTGCATACCGTCAACACCAACAAGCATTTGATGAACACCCTTTAGTGCAAAATTACGTAAGTTTAAAAGAACAACTTTCACCTTTATTAAACGAACTTCAAGCGATTATTGAATAGGCATTTCATCGCCTTTTTGGTATGATGGATTCATAATTTATATGAAGAAAACGTCTGCTCCTTACACACCGATGATGATGCAGTACTTGCAAATTAAATCGCAGTATCCAGACACTTTAATTTTCTTCAGACTTGGTGACTTTTATGAACTATTTTTTGAGGATGCTAAAGTTGCATCCCGGGAATTGTCTTTAGTTCTCACTGGTAAAAGTGCTGGTCAAGAAGAACGCGTACCGATGTGTGGCATCCCTTTTCACGCTTATAAAGGGTATGTGAAAAAATTAGTTGATAAAGGTTATAAAGTAGGCATTGTGGAGCAAATGGAAGATGCTAGCGTTGCTAAAGGTCTTGTCCAAAGAGATGTTACGCAAATCTACACCCCTGGATCGTTTATAGATGATCAACAAACTGCCCATAACTTTTTGGTTGCCGTTCATGAGGATCATCATCGTTATTGGATCATTTTTGGGGATATTAGTACAGGTGAAGTCTTTAGCGATTTTATCGAGAAACAAACTAATATTTTAATGGGTTATTTACAAAAACTCTCGACCCATGAAGTGGTGATGAATCGCTCGACGTCTACGTTGATTCAAGAACCGATACAAACCCTTGGCATCTCTGTTGTAATTTTTGAGTTGGCTCAAGATGCTAAATCACCTGAACAATACGCTTATCAACTTTGGGTGAATTATATTCAATCCATTCTCAAAAAGTCTGTACCTTTCCTTAGGCCTTTTACTTCAATTTATCAGGATAAGATTTTAAAAATGGATGCGGTTTCTCTTTCTAATCTTGAAGTGTTAGAATCGTTAAAACAAAAAAGTGTTCAAGGATCTCTCTACTGGGTATTAGATCAAACCACCACACCGATGGGTTCGCGATTACTGAAACAATGGTTGATGCGACCAAGTGCCCATCTTCCTACGATTACCATGCGTCATCAAATGGTTAAGTCTTTTTTGGATCAATTTCTTACGCTTGAAAGTATCCGTGAAATTTTAAAA
>JBEDEK010000081.1:0-4940 GCA_041175745.1 Bacillota bacterium
CAATGAAATTATGGCGGTTTCTGATCGCGTCACAGTGCTAAGAAAAGGCAAATCCGTAGGGACGTTAAATACACATGAAACCAGCCCAAGAGCGCTTTCAAATCTAATGGTCGGTAGAGACATTAGTTTTGAAGTTGAAAAACCCATGATCAAAAAGGGTGGGATTGGCCTCTCCATTCGTCAACTCTCATACATATCACCCCGAACCAAAAAACCTATTGTTAATAACGTATCCTTGGATGTAAATGGTGGTGAAATTGTGGGTTTAGCTGGTATCGAAGGAAACGGACAATCTGAATTGGCATATTTAATTGCCGGTTTATTAAAAGCCTCACATGGTCAAATATTCATCAAAGATCAAGATGTGACGCACGCATCCGTAAGAAAACGTAATGATTTGGGTCTTGCTCATATTCCAGAAGATCGACATAAATACGGATTGATTCTTGATGCACCTCTTTATCAAAATTTATCATTAAAAAAATATCATCACTCACCTTTTCACAAGCAAGGCATCATTCAGAAGAAACAATGGTTTAAACTTGCCAATCATTTAATCGATCGTTTTGATGTTCGTTCGGGAAAAGGCATTCAATCCTTAACAAGAAGTTTAAGTGGTGGTAATCAACAAAAGGCAATCATCGCTCGAGAAATCGATAGCAATGCGGATGTGATGCTAGCAGTGCAATTAACAAGAGGTTTGGATGTAGGTGCAATTGAATACATTCATGGACAAATATTGGCGCAACGAAATGAAGGAAAAGCAATCCTCATGATTTCTCTAGAACTTGAAGAAATCATCAAACTTTCTGATCGAATTCTTGTCATGTATGAAGGTCAAATTGTCGCAGAACTAAATCCAAAAGAAACCACTAAAGAAACCATTGGTTTATACATGGCAGGAGGAAAAGCGTCTTGAAGAATCAAGCATTGTTATCTTCTGTTATAGCCATTATCCTTGGATTACTTTTTGGATTGGTCATCATGCTAGTCGCCAATCCTTTTACAGCGTTTCCTGGTTTCTTTACCATGATTGGTGGCTGGCTTATTCATCCAGAATTTCTAAGACGTTTCGGCGATTTAATCTTTTTAACAGGCCCTCTTATTCTCACGGGTTTGTCAGTTGGATTTGCTTTTAAGACTGGTTTATTCAACATTGGGGCTACGGGGCAATATACGATGGGAATGTTTGCCGGGGTTTGGATTGGTATTTATGGCGACATGTTGGGTCCACTTCAATGGGTAGTGGCTTTTGTCGCAGCAATGGTGATGGGTGGTTTGTGGGGTTTTATCCCAGGATTACTTAAATCTAAATTTAATGTTCACGAGGTTATTTCCTCAATCATGCTTAATTATATAGCTATGTACACAGTTAATATGTGGATTCAGAGTGATGCTAATTTATTCAACATTGCCTTTTCTAAAACCAAAGCAATTGACTTAAATGCATATATCCCTACCACTTTTTTAAGAGACGTGTTTACTCGCTCTGCAATTGATCTTGGGATTGTTCTCGCTGTTGGATTTTCACTGCTCATTTATTTTGTGCTTTACAAAACCAACTTTGGTTTTGAACTGCAAGCGGTTGGAAACAATCGCTATGCAGCAAAGTATAGTGGGATTAAAGAAGATCGCAGTTTGATAATATCGATGGTGATTGCAGGGGCATTAGCTGGTGCCGCAGGGGCTCTATATTTTTTAGCAAAGGGTTCAATTAACAGTGGTAATCAATACTCCGTAGGAAATGAATTACTAACAGCGGGTTTTGATGGCATTGCGGTTGCCTTATTAGGTCAATCGCATCCTTTTGGCATCGTCCTATCTGCATTCTTTATTTCCTTTATCCAACGCGGTGGCTACTTCATGCAAACACTCGGGATCAAAGTGGAAATTATTGATGTAATAATTGCAGCCATTATTTATACCTCAGCCATGGCAATGCTAGTCAAAGAAGCATTTATCAAATATTTAAAAAAAAGGGGTAAAAAATAATGAGTTTTTCTGAGTTGTTTATTATCATTGCAAACTCAACATTATTCTTTACGGTGCCTTTACTTGTCACTGCTTTGGGTGGCATGTTTGCAGAAAAAAGTGGAGTGGTTAACATTTCTTTGGAAGGAACCATGGTCTTTGGTTCTTTCTTCTCCATCTTATTCATCAACTATATGCAAAATGCATTTCCTGATTTCAATCCCAGTCTATTATTATTGCTAGCGGCCATCATTGCCGCTATCACAGGAGCTTTACTCTCGACCTTGCTTGCTTTTTCTGCCGTTAATCTCAAAGCCAATCAAGTCATCGGTGGAACTGCCATCAATTTATTTGCTGCGCCGATGGTGATCTTTATTGCAAGAACCCTCAACAATGTTAAAAATATTCCTTTTGATCAAACATTTAACATACAAAAAGTGCCATTACTAGGAGATATTCCGATTGTTGGAGATATTTTATTTCAAGATATTAATATCTTAAGTTTTGTCGGTTATTTGATTGCATTGATTGCTATCTTTGTGATTTATCGAACCCGTTTTGGATTAAGGTTATCGGCAGTCGGTGAACATCCAGGAGCCGCGGATTCAGTTGGGATTAATGTTTATCGCATGCGCTGGGTGGGTACGCTTATTTCAGGTGCACTTGCTGGAATTGGTGGACTCGTTTTTGTGGTTTCAAGTTCAGTAACCTTTTCTGGTCAAGTCAGTGGATATGGTTTCTTAGCCCTTGCGGTCATGATTTTTGGCCAATGGAAACCAGAGAAGATTTTATTAGCTAGTTTATTCTTTGGCTTAATGAATGCACTCAGTATTAAATATACTTTAATCCCAATTTTTGACGGTTTATCCTTAGGTTACTTCTTTACGGTGTTGCCTTACTTAGCTACGATTGGAGCCTTAATTCTCACCAGTAAAAAATCTCGTGCACCTAAAGCTGAAGGTATTCCATACGATAAAGGCAGTCGTTAACGAAACTCGCTTAAATGCTTTTGTAATTGATTAATGAATTGTCCAACGTGATATCCATCAACAAGTCCGTGGTGTACTTCCACAGAAAAGTTGAGAATTTTTTTACCATTTTCTTCTTGATACTGACTCCAACTCATTCGGGGAACAGAATCTGTCGAACCTAATTTGGTCGCATGCGTAAAGTGTGTGAACCTTGCCCAAGGAAAGGATGTCACATATATCGTATTTAGAATCGATTCTTTATCCATCTGAATGATGGTATCGCCTTGTTTTTTTGATGTTTGAATCGCTACTTTTTCAAAGGTCGCATAATCTTGATCAACATGCGTAAAGACCATCTTAAATAGGTTTTGACCTTCGATTAAATCGGTGAATGACACATAATCAATGGGTGCATCAAACACCTGGCCATTTTCAATCCGATAACGAAAGTTTTCAAATTGATTTAACGTTAGGATGACTTGGTGCATTAAGGAAAAATAAAAACGATAGCCTTTTGACTTTCCAACTTGATAAAGATGGGTGACATCCAATGGAAAAGTCATGTTGTATCGTGGCATCTCATAATCTTTAAAAAATAGATAATGTTGATAACGAGGCCACGTCTGAAAATCTATCCATTTTTTCATAGCAATATCTTACCACAATCATTTGCATATCAAGTTTACGAATTCTATACAATACCTTAACAAAACGCTCTTCTAAATGGCATATATTGACTATGGGAGAAAAGCATGATTAAAGTATTATTTATTTGTATTCATAATTCCGCTCGTAGTCAAATGGCAGAAGCTTTTTTAAATCGCATAGGCAAGGGTAAATTTGTTGCGGAAAGTGCTGGTCTTGAAGCAGGAAAACTCAATCCAATCGCAGTCAAAGCAATGGCAGAAATTGGTTATGATATTTCCAAAAACAAAACTAAAGATGTGTTTGATTTTTTTAAACAAGGTAAACGATATGAAATTGTCGTAAAAGTATGCGACGCTCTTAACGGTCAACGCTGCCCCATTTTTCCAAGCACAAAGGTCACACTCAATTGGGATCTACCAGATCCTTCAGCATTAGCGGGTTCAGAAGAAGAAAAATTAAAAGCAATTCGACCAATTCGCGATTTAATTTTAACAAAAGTAGAAAATTTAATTCGTGAGTATCAAGATATGAAGTTTATTTGAACTGATTAATCAGTCTTTCGTTTTGTAAGTAAAGTTGTAGGTTATTATAAAGTGCATCAAACATTCTCTCTAAATTTTGAATCGACGTAAAAGAAATATGAGGGGTTATCGTCAAATTTTCTAATGCCCAAAATGGATGATCTTTGGGTAGGGGTTCTTTACTAAATGTATCTAATACAGCGTGTCGAATCTTTTTATTTTGTAACATTTGAATCATCGCCGCTTCATCTAATAATTCACTCCGGCCTATGTTGATAAAAATGGCTTTAGAGTTGAGTTTTTCAAGTAATGAAGCGTTAAATAGACCCGCGGTGTCTTGATTGAGGGCAAGGCACACGATCACAACTTCATATTCATGGATTTTATTCGGAAGGTCGATAAGCGTGTAGCGTTTTTGGACATAAATTGAGTCAATGTCACTTCGATTAAAACCATCAACTTTCGCACCAAAGAAAGAAAATGTCTTTGCAACTTGCTGGCCAATTTGACCTAAACCAACAATCGCCACGCTTTTACCTGCTAATTCTTCGTTATGACGTGAAGGTCGCCATTGTTGATCTTTTTGCGTTTGATTGAAAAAACGATGGTTTTGATAAACGCTTAGCACGTGACTGAGAACGTACTGAGCCATTGGTTGATTGAATACGCCTCTTGAACCACTCACAACTGCATTTGCTAGTTTAGGGTGGTGAAGATTGATCCTATCTAAGCCCGAAGTTGCAACTTGAAGATAGCTTAAGTTGGGGATTTGATCAATGTTGGTTTCGATGAAAAATTGGTCAGAAAAAATCGCATTTGTGTCAGATTC
>JBEDEK010000082.1:0-16530 GCA_041175745.1 Bacillota bacterium
TGCAGATACTGCGGCACAAACGAGATCTTCACCATAAGGTGCGCTATTAGCATGACCCGTCACTTTCATCATTCGATAGAGTTGATTACTACGGATGATGCTGACTTGAATCATAAGCTAATTAACCATTGATTGATTCAATCACTAAGCTCGTGTATGGTTGACGATGACCTAATGTACGACGAACGTTGTGCTTAGATTTATAAGTAAAAACAGTAAGTTTTTTACTTAATCCTTGCTTTTCAACCTTCGCTGTAACCGAAGCACCCTTAATGGTTGGATTTCCAACTTTAACGGTTTTATCGGCCACCAAAAGCACTTGATCAAACGTGACCTTCGCTCCTGGTTCAGCAGTAAGTTTCTCAACGAAAATCTTTTGACCAACTTCGACTCGAAGTTGCTTACCACCAGTGATGATGATTGCGTACATAAAAACCTCCTTTTCACTCAGACTCGCTCTGACGGTCCATCTTTCGATGCGTTGAATACCTTGAGAGGCGGTTGTAGCTCGTGAGGCGACAACGTTAGTAATATAGCATAGTCACGATATATCGTCAACGAATTATCATATAATTTTTTCCTGTTTCATTGAGAAATAACCTTGAAAAGAGATGATCAAGTGATCAATAAGATGAAACCCCAACTTTTGACCTTCTCTTTTGATGGCAATTGTGGTTTGAATGTCTTCTTGTGAAGGAGTAACATCGCCAGATGGATGGTTATGAAGCAAAAGAAACTTTTTGGTATCCGTTTTTAAAAGATCTACAAATAAGTCACGATAATCTAATTGAAGCGATGCTTGTGAACCAAGGCGAAAAAGGGTTTCACTTTTATATTGGTATTGGTGATTCAATTTAACGATGATCAATTGTTCGTGCAAAAGACTACCTAAGCGTAAGCGATAACATTGATAAACTTTACTTGGATCATTGAGCTTTACTTGAGGTAATTCTTGCTTTTCTAATCGTTGAAAGAGTTCAAACATGCCGAGTAGTTGAATGGCTTTGGTTTTTTGAATGCCAGGGATTGATAACCATTCATGGAGAGGAATTTTCATCAATGCTACCAAACTGCCATATTTATTGATCAGCATTTCGGCAATCGAAAGTGCGGAGTGCCCCTTGACACCTGAACCAATCATCAAGGCAATTAATTCTTGACTTGATAATTGCTTAACGCCATATGCAAATGCTTTTTCTCTAGGGCGTTCTAATGGGGCAAGGTCAGCAATGCGTTTATTTCCACTCAAACTGAAAACCACCAGGAATTGTAGCTTTTCCGCTTGATGACATAAAAATTCGATAAACAATCACTGCAGAAATGGCTACAATCATAATCGCCATAACGGCAGTCAAAGAAACCGGTTCACCACCTTTAAGGGTCGTAAGTTCTTCAACACTTAATTCTTCCACAACACTGCCTCCTATTTTTCAATAGGAGTTAAAATTACATTTTAGATCTTTAGGTTATCTAGCTTTGCTTTTGTCTCATCATATTGACGTTGATATAAAGCAAGTTTGTCCTGTTCTTCTTTTACCTTTTGTGGCGGAGCTTTTTCTAAAAACTTTGGATTAGATAGCATTTGTTTTGCCCGTTGAATTTCAGCAACCAATTCGTTGAGTGTTTGCGATAATTGCGACTTCATTTTGATTGGATCAATTAATTCTTCAACGATCATCGATCCTTTCGCATACAAATAACTAGTCATAGTAGAAGTTTTTACCTGATTAGTTGGTAACTGTTGTACGTTTGAAAAACTAAATCTTTCAATATAGGGAAGTATCGTATTGTAAACATGATCATCCTGGGCGGCTATGCTTAATTTCAGTTTTGCATTCGGAGGTAATTGATGCTCAACTTTATATGTACGAATATCACTAATCATATTTTGTACGAGTGTAAAACTAGGATCTTCTTCACCTAAAACCATATTTGTTGGATACAATTCCATATATATCGAAGCTTGATGTTGTGGCAATTGTTGGTAAATACTTTCCGTTATAAATGGTGCGAAAGGGTGAAGAATGATGAGGATAGACTTAAGTACATGATAAAGAACGTTCAATGTCGTTTGTTTACTGGTGGCATCCTCACGATTCAATGTTACTTTTGAAAACTCTAAATACCAAGAACAAAAATCATCATAGACAAAGTTATAGATGACCGTCGAAGCAAAACCTATTTCATATTTTAATAAATTAGATTTCACTTGATCTAATACTTGATTTAAACGTTGTAGAATCCCGATTTGAAGACCATCTAAATGTTCCCTAAGTAGTCTTGTGGGTTTAAAATCCGCGGGTAAATAACTTAAGATAAATCGAGCAGAATTCCAAATCTTATTTAAATAGTTTGCTTGAGATTCAACTTTTTCTTCAATGTATCTTGTATCTTGACCAGGACTTGAATTGGTTGCTAAATAAATACGAAGCGCATCGGTTCCATACTGGTCTATGACTTTAATTGGATCGACGCCATTGCCTAAAGATTTTGACATTTTGCGTCCTTGTGAATCACGAATAATACCATGGATTAAAACATCATCAAAAGGTTTTTTACCTAAAAAATGTAATGATTGAAAAGCCATTCTTGCGACCCAAAAGAAAATAATATCGTATCCAGTTACCATCGTTGAAGTAGGAAAATAATCTTTAAGTAATTGATTAGAATTAGGCCAACCTAATGTTGAAAAAGGCCATAAAGCAGAAGAAAACCAGGTATCGAGGACGTCGCCATCTTGTTCATAATCTTGAATGTTTTTAGGAGCCTCTACACCCACAAAAATTTCTCCAGTTTTTTTATGGTACCAAGCAGGAATTTGGTGACCCCACCACAGTTGTCTAGAAATACACCAGTCTTCAACTTTTTCCATCCATTGTTGTAGCGTTTGTTCAAAACGATTAGGAAAGAAACGAATTTTGTTTTCACTGGCTTGAAGGGCGAGTACTTTTTCTGCCAATGGTTTCATTTTTACAAACCATTGTTTCGATAAATAAGGTTCCACGATAGCATCACTACGTTCACTATGACCTACGGAGTGTTTAATCGGTTCTATTTTTTCTAAGTTACCGTTTTGATCCATATATTGCACGAGTTTTTTTCGTGCTTCAAATCGATCGAGACCTTTAAATTGATGACCGCGTTCATTAATCGTTCCGTCTTTTTCTATACACATGGGCCGTTCAAGTTTATGACGTTCAGAAATGGCAAAGTCATTTGCATCATGAGCAGGTGTACATTTCATCACACCTGTCCCAAAGGTTGTATCGACGTAGGCATCGGCAATAATTGGAATCATTTGACCATTACTTGGGTTAATCGCCCGCTTACCAATGAATTTGACGTATCGTTCATCTTGAGGATTAATCACCAATGCTACGTCTGCAAACATCGTTTCAGGACGGGTGGTAGCAACCACTAAGGTTTGTGATCCATCCTCTAACTTATATCGGCAATAATAGAGGTTACCATCAATTTCCTTATGAATGACTTCAACATTACTTAACGCGGTTCTTTGTTCTGGGTCCCAATTGATAATACGTTCACCACGATAAATCAAACCCTCTCTATAAAGCTTAATAAACACTTCCTTAACAGCATTCGATAGACCTTCATCCAAGGTAAAGCGTTCTAAATCATAATTCAACGCTAAACCTAATTTAGCCCATTGTCTACGAATATTAAGGGCGTATTCATCTTTCCATTTCCACATTTCTCTTAAGAAATTTTCTCGACCCAAATCATATCGAGAAATTCCTTTTTCTCTGAGTTTATTTTCGACTACAGCTTGGGTGGCAATACCAGCATGATCCATGCCAGGTAAATAAATCACATCTTTTCCTAAACTATGATGGAAGCGAATTAAAATATCTTGAAGCGTATTATCCCAAGCATGACCCAAATGTAATTTACCAGTGACATTAGGTGGAGGAATTACAATGGTATATTTTTCTTTTCTATTGGGTTGAATGCCAAACAACCGAAGTTTGATCCAATGTTCATACTTACCTTCTTCAACTTCTTGATGGTTATAACGTTTTGCAAGTTCCATAATTTCCTCCTAGAAATAAAAAAACGTCCTTTGATAAGGACGCAATTGATGCGTGGTACCACCTTAATTCATGCGATGAAGCATGCACTCAATCCTCTTAACGCGAGGACACGATTTTACGACGATAAACGACTTCCATCATGTTCTTTAACCTGCTTTCATCAACTCAGGCTTTCTAAGTAAAGAAGAAACGATGTACTCTTTTTATCTCTTAAATTATACAACAACTCATTCGGATTTTGAGATGGGAAGAGAAATATATCCTTTAATCTGTTCTTTTAATTTTTGAATAAGGCGTGGATTATCACGACTAACAAAAGCATAATCTTGTTCTGGTAAACCTAATGTTTTTAACTGTTTAAGAAGAGCGGCTTGCTCTTTTTGATTGAGTATATCAATCTTGGTAAAGACAATTAACACATTCATAAATCGATTGAGTTCTTGAATAAATAGCACATCTGTTTCCAAGATTTCCCGTCTACTATCCATGAGATATAGTCCAAGTTTAGGTTTCGCTTCTAAAAAGTAAGGTTGCATGAGTTCGGCAAACCGTTGCATTTCTTGTTTGCCGTATTGGGTATAACCAAATCCTGGCGCATCCACTAAATAAAGATGATGATCGACCATATAATAATTAAGATAGCGTGTTTTTCCAGGTGTTGCCGAGGTCTTGGCAAGTTTTTTTTGCCCAGTAAGCGCGTTGATTAAACTACTTTTACCAACGTTGGAGCGACCAATCAGTATGATTTCCGGTAAAGAAAAACGGGGTCGGTCTTCGACCCGGACCACCGTTTTAACAAAGGTTGTTTTTTGAAAATCCATTACGCTTTCACCGAAGCGGAGAGCGTCACTTCAATCGCTTCATCAACATTCTTAACGTAAATTATTTTAAGATTTTCTCTGACTTCTTTTGCTAAATCATCGACGTTCTTTTTATTTTCTTCTGGAATCAATACCGTTTTAATGCCACTTCTTAAAGCAGCAATGGTTTTTTCTCTTAATCCCCCGATTGCTAACACATTACCTCTTAAGGTGACTTCACCAGTCATCGCTACTTCACTGGATGCTTGACGTCCCGTTAATGCAGAGATGATGGCGACACTCATCGTCACACCTGCAGAAGGTCCATCTTTTGGAACTGCACCTTCAGGAATGTGAATATGGATATCCCGTTCTTTAAACATTTTAGAATCAATACCATATTTGGTCGCATTCGCTTGAATATAGTCTAAGGCAATCGTCGCCGATTCTTTCATCACATCGCCAAGTTTACCGGTTAACACCAACCGACCTGATCCTGGGAAATGGTTGACTTCAATAGGTAGAATATCACCTCCATATTGAGTATAGGCTAAGCCAGTGACCACACCAACTTGAGAGGTTTTTTCTTTTTTCGAATTATCAAATATTTCAACACCTAAGTACTTTCTAACAACAGCAGGTGTTACTTTGATAGAAGTAATCTTGGTATCCTTGAGGAGATCAACCACAGCTTTTCGGCAAATACTGGCAATCTTTCTTTCAAGTTCACGAACGCCAGCTTCCCGTGTGTAAAATTCAATGATCGCCGAAAGTGCTTCTTTGGAAAATGAAATTTGTTCTTTCTTTAAACCATTTGCCATCAATTGTTTTTCAATTAAATGACGATTGGCGATTTCAATTTTTTCAACTTCGGTGTAAGAATTAACTTCTATCAATTCTAATCGATCGCGAAGGGGGGCAGGAATATCCTCTAGATAGTTAGCAGTCGCGATGAACATGACGTTACTTAAATCATAAGGTTCTTCAATATAGTTGTCGTTAAATGCAAAGTTTTGTTCTGGGTCTAAAACTTCTAAGAGTGCGGAAGCTGGATCACCTTTATAGGATGAGGCTAGTTTATCCACTTCATCTAATAAGAAGACAGGATTGACGACCCCAGATTTTTTCATTCCATTGAGGATACGGCCTGGCATCGAACCAACGTAGGTACGACGGTGTCCGCGAATTTCAGCTTCATCGCTAATGCCACCAAGGGATGCTTTAAAAAACTTACGACCTAAGGCCCGGGCGATGGATCGAGCAAGCGAGGTTTTTCCAACTCCTGGCGGACCATAGAAACATAAAATAGGTGCTTTTAAACTACCAGTCATTTTCTTGACCGCTAAGTATTCAATAATGCGTTTTTTAACTTTTTCTAGACCATAATGATCCGCATCCAAAATGGTTTGAACATTGATAAGGTCATCATTATCACTGGTTCGTTGCCACCAAGGTAAATCAAGCATTAATTCAACATAGGATTTAATCAAGGATGCTTCCAAACTACTTGAAGGCATCATTTCACCACGTTTTAGTTCTGCTCTCACTTTTGCCTTGACATGGTCAGGATATTGACCCGATTCTAAACGCTTTAATAACGATTCTTCAGAGTCTGAAGATTCTGGATTTTCACCGAGTTCAGTTTTAATTGCTTTTAATTTTTCTCTTAAAAAATATTCTCTTTGATTTTTTTCCGCGGACTTTCTAACTTCTTCTTGTAAATGCTTATCAATGTCGGCAATCTCTTTTTCTTCATTGACTGCATCTAACACCATTTTCAAACGTTCATTTAATTCAAGGGTTTCTAAAACCTTTTGTTTTTGATCAACCGGCATTGGTAAAAGGTTGGCGAGGATGTCAGCAATATCTGTTGCGGCAACGCCTTTTGATAATTGACCAATCACTTCTCTTGGTAAACGATTGGTAACGGCTTGCATACCTTCAAGAGAGGTAATGATGTTTCTAACTAATGCAACCTCAGTTTTATGATCACCAATCACGTCTTCAAGTTTTTCGGCTTTGGCTGTCCAGGTGTCACCAACTTTATTAATCTCAGTAATAAGGACGCGGGCAATCGGTAATACTTTTAATCTTGTATAACGTTTTAAGGATGTAATGTTAGACATTCTGCAAATGGTTCCAACCATAAAAACATCCGTTGTGGCGGGTTCATCAATTTCAGGTGATTTTTGTGAAGTGACTAAAATGAGATCATTACCATCAACTTTTGCAGCATCAATCGCTGCAACCGAAAATGGCCGGCCTGCTTCTATCGACTGGGCTTGGTTAGGAAATAAGACCATGCCCCGTGTAATTAATAAGGGTAGTTGATACGTTTCTTTCTTCATAAAATTCCTCCGTTTAGCAAACAAATGTTTTGAGTGCTAAAATTATTATAGCAAGGATTTTAGCACTTGCAAGTGATAAGTGCTAAAGAGGTAGAAAGGGTCGATTAAAATAGCACTATGAGTTGTGCTTAATGAGGAATTCTTTAATATAACGGTCGCGGATTTCGGCACGGAATCTTGATATGTTAGGTGTGAGAATTTCCTTAACTTTTGCAAATTCCATCTTATATTGCTCCGCAATTTTGGCAATTTCAAAGTCTACGAGTTCATCAGTAACTTCAATATTTTCAAGTTCAGCAATTTTATTTGCGACTAAACTTGCCCGTAAAATATCTTCAGCTTGTTGATGCATCCGATCATGAAGTTTAGCTTCAGTTAAATCATTAGCCTTAAGATATTGATCCATCGTTTGATTACGTTGCTTTAACTTTTCTTCTAAGTCAGCTTTCATCGCATCCATTTGCTCATGAATGGCTTCATGGGGTAAGTCAATATCTGCTTCTTTCGTGATTTTCATTAAGATCTCTGAATAGAATTGATCATCACCTGCGCGGGTCTTATTGGTGGTGACTTTTTGTTTTAAATAATCACGGAACTGAGCTTCTGTTTTAACATTAGGCAATTTCATTTCATTAAACAAAGCTTCATTTAGTTCGGGAAGTTGTTTACTTTTCACTTCATGGACTTTGATTTTAAAGATGGCATCCTTTGAGGCTAATTCCGCAGCATAATTTTCTGGGAATTTGACCTTGAGATCTTTTTGATCACCGGCTTTTAAACCGACCATTTGTTCTTCGAAACCGGGAATAAATTGACCACTTCCTAATTCAAGGGTATAGTTTTCAGCTTTTCCGCCTTCAAATGCAACATCATTCACAAATCCTTCAAAATCAAACACGACAGAATCACCCATCGCAGCAGGACCTTCTTTGAGCATCAGCGTTGCTTGTTGGGCAAGTGTCGTTTTGAGTTCTGCTTCAACATCTGCATCAGTAACCTTGATGGGTTCACGTTTGATGCCTAAGTTTTTATATTTTTTAACTTTAACTTCAGGAACCAATATCACAACAGCTTTTAATACAAGCTCTGTATCAGAGACTTTAACAACGTCCACCGCTGGGCGGCTTAATGGAGTCAACTTGTCTGACTTTAAGACATCACCATAGGCTTGAGGAAGAATTGCATTGATGGCGGTATCATAAATTTTTCCCGGGGAAAGGCGAGCACGAATCATCGCTTCAGGTGCTTTTCCAGGACGAAAGCCATCGACTTTAACATCAGCAGCAAGTTTTTTAAAGGCTTGGTTTTGAGCGACCTTCCATTCTTCCGTGGTAAAGGTCATTGTAATTTCAACGCGAGAGTTTTCTAATGTTTTGACTTGATGTTGCATAAGTGCCTCTTTCTTTTAACTTTTCAATTATACAATAATCACCCTAGAACAAGGCAACCATTACATTTTAATCATGGTCTCAATATGTTGTCGCTTTTTCTCAATTAAAGCTTTTTCGGAGGTTTCTTCATCAATATTGGGCACCTTTAATTTTAAGTAAGTGTATGCAATGTCGGTTAAGGCTCTGAAAAAGTAGTATTCGGGATCGATTTCAAATGGCACCATTGTTAACATATATGTGCTTAGGATTGAATACGCAATTTGGCGAACTGATGGGTCCTTGATCATCGCATCTAGTTCAGTTTGATAACCTTCAAACGTGCCATCTTTAAAAGGATTAACCGTATCGATTGGATTAAAACTTAATGTTTTTTCACCTTTGGATATACTAATAACTTCATCATATCGGGCATCTATCAGTGCCAACACCAACATGCCCTTAATGCGTTGAGGATAGGGTTTGGTTAAGAGTTCTTTGATGGTGAGCTTTAATGTCCAAAGGTGAATTGGTTTAAGTTGAGGAATTAAGTCCGTGAGCATCTCAAGATCTTTTTTTTCAAAGGCCTCAACAAATAATTGAGTGGTTTCTTTGATTTGAATATGGGGAGGTTTTTGGAAAAGGATTCGAATTTGACTAATCCATTCTTCTACTTCTTGATTGAGATAAGGTAAATTTTGATAAGCCTCTAGAAGTAAACTGTGCTCAGGAAATGTGCGATGGGACTTAAGGATTTCATAATGAATTTTTAGAAATACCGTTAAAGCTTTTTGAATGATTGGCATTTTAAGTATCATAATCCGAAGCACCATTTGATTGGCACCCATACCAAGCAAGCCAATAATATGGTAACGAATCATATTTAAATCTTTTAATGCCGCCGTTCGCTTCACTAAGGTTTCATAATCTTGTAAATCGTATAATGTTTGAAAATTAACTTCTTGCATATTCACCTATGAAAAGACCCTGAAACAAGGTCCTTTCATTGGCGTCCCCAAAACGATTCGAACGTTTGACCTACAGCTTAGAAGGCTGTTGCTCTATCCAGCTGAGCTATGGGGACAGCATTCATAATATAGCATAATTTTTATTCCTAAGTCGCCATTTTTGAAAGTTTTTCTTGCAGTAAAAGCGCGACAGCTTTAGGTAGGAATTGACAAAGTTCATCAATGGAAGCTTGTTTTAATAAATCTAAATTAGGGTAACGTTTTTGTAGCAGGGCAACGCGAGTAGGACCCAATCCAGGTATATCATCAAAGATGGATTTTGTAGCTTTGATTTTTCTTAATCGCTGATGGAACTGTAGGGCAAAACGATGGACTTCATCTTGCAAGCGAATCAAAAAAAAGAAAAGATTGGGTTGCTTTGTAAAATCAAAAATTTCCCCATCTTTTGTTAATAAGCCCTTCGTTTGATGGCGTTCATTTTTAAATAGACCAACAATAGGTATATTTAATCCAAGTTCTTGAAGACTTGCTAAGCCAGCATTCAATTGCGTTTGCCCACCATCAACCACAATCAATTGAGGTAAGGCTGCTTTTTCTTCAAGAAGCCTTTGATAACGCCGTTTGATAAGAAACGCCATTGCCCCGGGATCATCTTGTTTAAGCGCATCAGGTAAATGGAATTGTCGGTACATTTTTTTAACTGGTTCTCCATTGATAAACGTCACCATTGCGCCAACCGGTTCACTTCCTTGTAGGTGGGAGTTATCAAACATCTCAATATGATAGGGCGTTGCCACATCAATCGCCTTACCTAAGGTTTCAAGTAAGGTTAATTTATCATCATCCAATCGAGCTGTAAGGAAATGGTCATCCAACGTTTGTATGGCGTTTTCTTGGACACTCTTCATCAATTCAAATAGTTTCCCTTTTTCAGCAAAAACCAATCGAATATCCATCGTCACTTCTAATTTTTCAAGCAAGGTTCGATGATTAAGAACCAATTCTTGAGGTTTAGGTTTCTTTAAATAGTATTGAGCAATCAAATTCAGTAACTGTTCATCACGATCATCAAAGGCCTCTACAACATAACTACCCTTGCCTAATAAAATTCCGTGCCTAAAGACAAACACGGCTAATGAAAGATAACCTTCACGTTCAGCAAAAGCAAAGATGTCTCGATCAAGTTTATCATCCATTTCCACTAATTGTTGTGATGTCACATGTTGGATATCTTCCAAAATTACTTTATATTCTTGGGCTAATTCAAAATTTAAGGCATCTGAAGCTTCCATCATTTTTTGCTGATATTGTGCGACTTGTCTCTTCACGTTTCCTTTGAGGAATTCACTAATTTCATCGGCAAGTGCATTATAGGTTTCTTCGGGAATATCATTGATACATGGGGCTAAACATTGGCCGATGTGATGATAAAGGCAAGCAACTTTTGGCAATACATTACATTTTCTAAGAGGAAAAATCTTGTTTAATAAATTGATCATCCGATACGCTGAACGAGAGTTAGGATAAGGACCAAAATGCCAATAATGCTTATCGGTATTTTGCCGCATAATCTTTAAATATGGATCGCTGCCTTTTCTAAGTGAGATATAAGGATAATGAGAACCCTCTTTTAACATGATGTTGTAGCGAGGATAGTGCTCATGAATGAGATTCATTTCTAAAATAAGTGCTTCTTTTTCAGTTTGAGTAATGATGGTTTCAAAGTCAGTGATATGCATCACCATGGCTTGCACTTTTCCAGCTTGCGGACGTAAAAAATATTGACTCACGCGTTTACTGAGGTCTTTAGCTTTGCCAACATAAATAATCTTTCCCTCAGCGTTTTTCATGAGGTAAATACCGGGTTTTTCTGGTAGGTTTTTGATTTTGATTTCAATGATGGAGTTCATTTTAAATGGATGATGGTAACGCCGTACCCAGCTTGTTCTCCTTCACCTTGTTGTATGCGTTTAACTGTTGGTAATTTTTGAAAATAGTCAAAGACCATTTTTCTTAATGTGCCCGAACCAAAACCATGAATGATTTTTAAAGTTTTTGAGTTAGAAAGCAACGTTGCATCATAATATTTTTCTACTGCTGTTTTGGCTTCTTCATAACGCATGCCGATGATGGTTAAACTACTCGGTGCTTTACCAATAGCAATACTTCGTATTGATTGGGGTGACTTAGACGTTGCTGGTGATTGCGTTTTTGTTAATTGGCGAGCTTTGACTTTGAGTGTTAGTCCATCACGAGTAATCACGACAACTTGCTGACCATTAATTGATTCAATTTTCCCCATCATTCCAGTTGAGGATTCTAATACATAATCCCCTGGCACTAAGGCATCTGCGGATTGCTCATCGATATCACCTTTAGATGTGGACTTTGAAAGCGATTGTTTTAATGCAATGGCTTCATGTAACTTAAGTTGAGGATTGGCAAGGGCCTTAATGGTTTGTTCAACTTGGACGAGTGTTTCTTCAAGTAATGCTTCTTGTTTTGCATTGATATTATCTTGGAATTGTTGCTCTCTTTTTTGAAATTCTTTTAGTTGGATTGAAATTTGTTTTTGCTGATCAAGTAAGTTTTGTTTTTCTAAAATTAAACTCGCTTTTAATTTCTCGACTTCTAATAATTCCTCTTGAAGCTTAATTAAAGTTTTTTGTTCTTGTGAAGCTTGCTGTTCCGCTAAATACTTTTCAGCATGGGCAACCACTTGCGGAGCCAAACCATAACGTTTAGCCATGATCAGTCCATAACTTTTACCAGGAAGTCCAAGGATAAATCGGTAAGTGGGAATGAGTTTATCCTCATCAAATTGTAAAGAGGCATTCACCATTCTTGGTTCTTGTAACGCTAAGCTTTTTAAGCCTGGGAAATGCGATGATACTATTACAAAGGCCCTTTTTGCTTGTAAATGAATGAGGAGGGAGCGGGCTAAAGACTCACCTTCTTTGGGGTCTGTACCGGTTCCTAATTCATCAATCAATACCAAGTCATTAGGCTTAACCTGATCGGTTAATGGGACCAGTTGCTGAATGTGCCCCGCAAATGTTGAGAGGTTTTCTAAGACACTTTGTTGATCACCAATATCTGCATAAATATGTTTGAAATAAGAAAGGTTTCCAGGTTGCCTTGTCGGCAGAGGAATTGCTAACTGATGCATATATACAAATAAACCAACCGTTTTCATAGCAACCGTTTTACCACCTGCATTCGGTCCTGAAATAATCACAATCGATTGCTTTTCCGTCAATAGAAAGTCATTGGCAATAACTTTTTGTGGATCAATCAAGGGATGTCTAGCACCTATTAATTCAATACGAGGAGTATTGGTAAGCTTAGCAATATAACCTTGGGTTGAATTACCAAACATTGCTTTTGCTTGAATAACATCAAGATTCGCAATCAGTAAATTATTCTTTCTCAAGATGTCTGTGTCTGGCTTGATTACTTCTGTAATTGATTTGAGAATCACAAAAATTTCTTCTTGTTCTTCACCCAAAAGTAATTGCTTTTCTAATGAAAGATCTACCAATGGCTTAGGTTCAATGAAGGTTGTTAATCCAGTGCTGGATACATCATGAATCATCCCAGTAACACTACCTTTACTCGAGGTGGAAACTGGTAAAACGTAATGACCATTTTTCATCGTGAATAATGGTTCTGTTAAATGAGATTGGTATCGAGATAAAAGCGTTTGAATTACGCTTAACATTTGCCCATCAATTGCATGTAATCTACGACGAATTCTTTGTAAGTTTTCCGAAGCATGGTCTTGAATACTTCCTTGTGGTGTAAGAATCGTTTCAAGCCTTTGACGTAAAGATTTACAGGGGGCCAAAGTTTTCCAAATCGATGCTAATAAAGGGAATTCAGGTTTAATGCTGCTGACAAAATCTAACACGCGTTGAATAGTGTGTAAATCAAGTTGAATCGCAATCAGAGCCTCTAAGGTAATCACACTACCTTTTTCAATCAATGAAAGATTGATTTCTAAATCTTGACTGGCGTGAATGGGTAAGGCACTGAATCTGGTCAGAAGTCGCATCATCTCGTCAACTTGATTTCCTTTAAGTGGTAAATCAGATTCATGAATAAAAGTTTGATCAAGGATCCAATGTTGACCAAGTGATGTTTTGGTAAAACTTTTTATACGTTCGAGAATGAGTGGGATTTCTAGAATCGATTCAAGCGTTTTCATCTAAAAATAACTATATCATCTCTTCGTTAAGGTCTCTTGCATAAATGCTATAATAACGTCAGTGAAAAAAATAACGCCTCACACCAAAACCCTATTGGTTTCTGAAGCAGTATTCGAAAAAATTAAAGCGTTGTATGCGGATCATCAACAATCTTCTCCACATGCATCGATCGTTTTCTTTGCTAAACTCGACAACTTTACAGTTTCAGTTTATTCGCCAAAATCAGAAAAATATAAAGTTCTTTATCAAGGATTTAGTTTTGATGAAGACGCCGCACTTTGGTTAAAAAAAGAAACTAAAAATACCCCAACCAAAAGTCATTACGGAAGCGATGAAGTTGGCACCGGCGATTTCTTTGGTCCTGTTGTCGTCACCGCAAGTTTAGTTCAAGAAAAAGATGTACAGTTTTTAGAAGAATTAGGCGTCAAAGATTCTAAACTCATTCCCGATGCAACCATTCTTAAATTGGCAGACCAAATGACCGGTCGCATTCCACACGTCACCACCATTGTTAATCCTTTGAAATATCAAGCAATGGTAGCAAAAGGTTACAATTTAAACGAAATTAAAGCGAAGCTACACCATCATGCGATGTTAACGCTAAAACAAAAAGTAAATCTTGAACTTCCGATGGTAATCGATCAATTTGCGAGTGAAGAAAAATTTCATAGTTATTTAAAAGGTTTACCACCCATTCCTCATTTAGTCCTCAAAGAAAAAGCGGAAAGCTTATTTTTAGCAGTGGCCGCTAGTAGTATACTTGCCAGAGCTAAATTTATTCGAGCAATGAATGATATGGGAAGAATTTTCACAGTTAAATTACCTTTTGGTGCATCTGATAAGGTTGAACAATTCGCATTAGAATTTGCTCAGCATCATGGCTTGGAAACGTTGAAAGGCATTTGTAAGACGAATTTTAAAACCCTAAAAAGAATCACCGATAAATTAGGTTCTTAATTTTTTTAGGATTGATTCAAAGTAATCGGGTAAAGGTGACGTAAAAGTCATCTTTTTTTTCGTCGTGGGATGAGTTAAGGTCAATTGGTAGGCATGTAAAAGCTGACCGCCTTGATGAAGAGGATGCTTTTGAGGCATATAAAGAGGATCGCTTTCAATCGGGCGATGGATAAAATTCATATGCACGCGAATTTGATGGGTTCTTCCGGTTGCAAGGTGACATGCAACAAGTGTATGATTGGCAAAACGTTCAACAACATCAAAACTGGTTTCTGCTGGCTTACCTTCGGCGATAACATCCATCGCCAAACGGTCATCTGGGTCTCGTCCAATTGGGGCAATAATCTTTCCTTTGTTTTCCTTGATTAATCCTCGAACCAAAGCATAGTAATCGCGCTTCATTTCATGCTCTTTTAATTGGGATGCAAGGAACCGATGAGCTTGATCATGTTTTGCTACAACCATTAATCCAGAAGTATCTTTGTCTAATCGATGAACGATACCGGGACGAATTTCACCATTGATTCCACTTAAGTCTTTGAGGTGAAAAAGCAAAGCGTTGACTAAGGTACCCGTTGGATGGCCAGGTGCTGGGTGAACGACCATGCCTTGCGGTTTCATGATGATGGCAAGATCTTGATCTTGATAGACAATTTGAAGAGGCAAATTTTCAGGTTTCATGGAAATCGTTTCAGTTGGAAATGGTAATAAGGTAATCTCATCATTCGTTGCAAGACGATGACTAGCTTTTGTTTTTGTCCCGTTGACTAAAACGAAACCATCATCAATCAAAGATTGCCATCGAGCGCGCGAATGAGACGGATCCGTTTTTGTAAGCCATTGATCTAAGCGAATGTTAATATCCGTTGATTGAATTTTCATGGTTGAGGCCTTTCAAAGACACTGACAGCAATTAAAATGATCACACCAATGGTTAGAACACTATCGGCAACATTAAAGGTTGGAAAAATGTAATCACCAAAATGAAAGGAAAGAAAATCAATCACACCTTCTGGAAAAAAAGCCCGATCAATAAAGTTACCCCAAGTACCGGATAAAAATAAATTGATTGCAACATGAATCCAAAATGAAAACGATTGAAAGTTTTTTAGGTAGTAGTAACCGAGTGATATTCCCACAGTGAAGGAAATCAAAGCTAGTAACCATTGGTTTCCAGATAAAATGGACCAAGCTGCACCCGTATTTCTTGAATACGAAAGATAAAAGAAACCATCAATGACTGTTTGATTGACTTGGGTTGTAGCGGCCCACTGTTTGGTAAAAAAATCTAAAAGTAATGTCCAAGATAATAATTGAATATACCCTGTTTTGATATAAGATAAAAAGTTTTTTTTCACAACTTTAAAACCTCAAGGCAACGGTCACACACTTGATGTTCTTGGTGAGCATGTAAAGTGGAAAAGTAATTCCAACAACGTGGACATTTTAGACCACCAGCGGGATGGGCTTCTGCTTTCAATGTATCACCGACAGAAACACTAACTTCACTAGCAATAAACAAACGATGGCGTTCACGTGACGGTAGAGATTGTAGCGATTGGGCCAACAGAGATGGTGCCGTTAAGGTAAGTTTAGCTTCTTGAGAACTACCGATTTGATTTTGACTACGTAGGCCTTCTAAAGATTTATTCGCCACTTCTTTTAGTTGAAGAAAGGATTGGTACATTTGTAAGTCTTTTTCAATCACAGGTTCAACCTTTGGATAGTCCAATAATTGCGCTGAAATTGTATCTTTAAATAAAAATAATCGGAACACTTCTTCCATGGTAAATGGCATGATGGGCGTCCATAACTTCATCAGACGTAAGG
>JBEDEK010000083.1:0-3428 GCA_041175745.1 Bacillota bacterium
GTTAAAGACAAGGAATTTATTGTTCTTGTTGGCCCATCCGGCTGTGGTAAATCCACCACGCTTCGGATGATTGCTGGTCTCGAAGACATTACCAATGGTGAACTTTATATTGATGGTACATTACGAAATGATACCCCACCCAAAGATCGTGATATTGCCATGGTGTTCCAATCTTATGCTCTTTATCCACACATGACAGTTTTTGATAACTTAGCATTCGGTTTAAAAATTCGCCACATTAATAAAGAAGAAATCCGCGAACGCGTTTATCGCGCAGCTAAGATTCTTGAAATTGAAAAGTTATTAGATCGCAAACCAAAACAACTCTCTGGTGGTCAACGTCAACGTGTGGCTTTGGGTCGAGCTATTGTTAGAAATGCAAAAGTGTTTTTAATGGATGAACCTTTATCAAACCTTGATGCTAAACTTCGTGTGCAAATGCGTGCTGAAATCATTAAACTCCACGAAAGTATCGGTGCTACAACGATTTATGTTACCCACGACCAAACAGAAGCAATGACGATGGCCAGTCGAATTGTGGTCATGAAGGGTGGATATGTGATGCAAATTGGTTCACCGATTGAAATTTATAACAATCCAGCCAATTTATTCGTCGCCGCTTTTATCGGTTCACCCGCGATGAATTTAATGGATGTGAAATACAAGGATGGTCATATTTATTTTGCAGATGGCTTAAAAGTAGAACTACCTGAAAAATTTAAAAAAGCTTTAAAGTCTTATGAGAATAAAGAAGTGGTCTTTGGCATTCGGCCAGAAGATTCCCACCGAGAAGATCCAGCATTAGAAAAACTTTATCCTACAGCAATTTTAAAGAGTACGATTAAGGTTGCCGAATTATTAGGTCATGAATATATTATTCATACCGATTTAGCAGGGAACAACCTCATCAGTAAAATTGATGCGTTGCATACTTATCGCATCGGTGATAGCATTCGCCTTGTACTCAATTTAGAAAAAGCCCACTTATTTGATCGAGAAACGCAAAAAACCATTATTTAAACCAAATTGATTTGAAAAACCATTGTTCATCCAATGGTTTTTTTATTGCTAAAATTTCTTAAAATATCGGTATAATTTGTTTGGAAAATAAAGGGGTGACGGGTATGCGTACTTCAGGAGTTTTACTAGCCGTTTCTTCTCTGCCATCACGATATGGCATCGGAGACTTTGGCAAAGAAGCCTATGAATTTATTGATTTAGTTGTCAAAACGAACATGAAACTATGGCAGGTACTACCATTAAATCCTTTAGGATATGGTAACTCACCTTATCAACCTTATTCTTCAAAAGCAATGGATGAACTGTATTTATCATTAGATCTACTTTATGATCAAGGTTTGATTCAAAAACCAAAGCCTTTCAAGCCGCTTGAAAGCAAAGTTCACTACGATGAAGTTAGGCAATATAAGAGTAAATATTATCAACAAGCTTTTAAAAAATTTAGACCTAACGCTGCCTATCAAAACTTCTTAAAGGAAAATCCTTGGGTTGAAATGTACGCCATTTTTGTTACTTTCAAAGAATTGCATCAATTACAAATGTGGACAACTTGGCAAAAAGAATTTAAATCATATGTCAAAAACAAAGCGATTGATTTAACACCATACTTACCGCGAATTCAATATCATCAAATGATTCAATACTTACTTTTTGAACAATTTTATGCCTTAAAGCATTATGCCAATCGTAACGGGATTCAAATCGTTGGCGATATTCCAATCTATGTGGGTATTGATTCAATCGATGTTTGGATGAATCAATCACAATTTATGATTACCAATGATGGAGAACCGACCCATATTGCTGGTGTTCCACCTGACTATTTCTCAAAAACGGGCCAACGATGGGGTAACCCCCTTTATCGATGGGATGTCATGGAAAAAGATGGATTTAAATTTTGGATTGACCGGTTAGGATTTAATGCCACTTTGTTTGATCTTATCCGTATCGATCATTTCCGTGCGTTTGATACGTATTGGAAAATTCCTGCGTCTTGCCCTACTGCGGTTGAAGGGGCTTGGATTGAAGCTCCTGGTTATGCGTTGTTTGATACGATTTATAAACGTTTACCGAACATCAATATTATCGCTGAGGATCTCGGTGATTTACGACCTCAGGTATTACAACTAAGAGACCATTATCATTTACCAGGTATGAAAATTTTCCAATTTGAATTCCCCATTTATCCTGATGGTACTGGTCAGATGCCAAAGCCAATTTCACCAACGTTTGTTGAAAACTCAGTAGCATACACCGGCACCCATGATAATCAAACGACGATGGGTTGGTATTCATCTCTTAAACCAGCCTCACAAAATCAATTAGCCATTTTCTTAAAACCATATTCTGGAACCGTTGCTGAAAAATTGGTTCAATTGACACTTGATAGTCCTGTGAAATACGCGATATTACCAATGCAAGATTTATTGTCATTGGATGATGCTGCTAGAATGAACGTTCCAGGAACGATTGGTTCACCAAATTGGGAATGGAAATTAAAAGATTTTTCTGCCTTCGAAAACATGATTAAAAAAATTAAAACTTGGGTCATCAATTCAAAACGTGCAGATTGAAATTCGCTGTGGTATGACAAGTTTGGTGTGTTAAGATAAAAGCAGTTCATCCAAGGAGAATCATCCATGGCCACACCTCATATTCAAGCGACATTAGGAGATTTTGCAAAAACGGTATTAATGCCGGGTGATCCTTTGCGTGCGAAGTTTATTGCCGATACGTTTTTAAAAGATGTTAAGCAAGTGAACTCGGTAAGAAATATGTTTGGTTTTACCGGGTTATATAAAGGTAAACGCGTCTCAATTATGGCCTCAGGTATGGGCATGCCGAGCATGGGCATTTATTCTCATGAACTTTACTCAAGTTTCGGCGTTGAAACCATCATTCGAGTTGGGACCACGGGTGCGTACACTAAACAAGCAAAACTTTACGATATTATTATTGCTCAAGGCGCTAGTACGGATAGTAATTGGGCAAGTCAATTCCAACTTCGAAATGGAACTTTTTCAGCTTTAGGTAGTTATAACTTAGTGGAACACGCTGTCAAGGCTTGTCGTGATCATCGATTGCCCTTTCACGTCGGAAATGTTTTAAGTAGTGATGTTTTTTACGATGTTGATCCGGATAAATGGAAAAAATGGGAAGCCTTAGGTGTGCTTGGTGTTGAAATGGAAGCGTATGCTCTTTATGCCAATGCTGCTAGATTAGGCAAGCAAGCTTTAGCGATGATGTCGGTGTCTGACTCCTTTCATTACAAGGAAATTCTTACCGCAGAGCAACGCGAAGTTGGTTTGAAGAAAATGCTTGAAGTCGCCTTAGAAATCGCGCCATGAATATAGGCAATTTAACGAATTTACAACTTACGATTATTACCTTACTTGGAACTTTTATAT
>JBEDEK010000084.1:0-6271 GCA_041175745.1 Bacillota bacterium
CAATAGTATTGGCATCACGGGCGGTGCTGCCTTCTCCGCCGATTTAATTGATCCAGTTTTATTTGATGCGTTACTTAATAAAATGCATGACTCAAATGTTTTTAATTCCTTTAAAACTGGCAATAGTTACTTATTAAATGATTTAACGATTTTTGAACAAACCGTTCGCATGATCTTAAATACCTCAACGCTTGACACCTTTATTTACGATGAACCTATCAATGCCAATCGCTTACTATTACTCCAAGAAGATATTGCGGATTTAGAAAATAATTTTGGCATTGGTTTGACCGATGATGATTGGACAGGTAGTAATGGTGAAATCAATCAAATTATTGGCATTCTAGAATCATTTAAAGAAACCAATATTGATTTTGCTAACTTTGGTGGCGATGCGATTTCTGATTTACTTAGCACGGGACCCGGCTTAACGAAGGTTGAGAATTTATTGTTATCAATGAATAACTCAACATTGGTCGCTCCTTCGATTGGTAATTTATTTGGTAATATCTTTGATTCTGAGTCATTTAATATCAATGGCTTAACCATGTCGGATTCCAATACTGGGTATTTCAATCAAGAACCACTTAAAGCCAATCGTGCTCAAGAAATTTCGCTAATTCTTGATATTTACTCTGATATTTCTTCAATTGGTTTATCTGGTGGAGCAGCCTTTACCAAGGATAAAATTGATCCTCAATTATTTGATCAACTCCTCAATAATATGTATGATTCTCAGGTTTTTAATACATTTAAAACGGGAAATAGTTATCTACTAAATGATTTAACAATTTTTGAACAAACGATAAGCATGATTCTTAACACCTCTACATTAGATACTTTCATTTATGATGGAGAAACCAATAGCGCTAGACTAGTTTTATTAAGGGAAGATATTGAACATTTAACAAATAGTTTTGCCAATCCTAGTCTTAGTGATGATTGGTCGGGTGAAACGGGTGAAATCGCAAACATCATTGACATTTTAGAAAAATTCAAAGACTTAGATATCGCAGACTTTTCAAGTTTTTCCGGAGCAGGTTCCAGTGATGTTTTATCGGACTTAACAGAAACAGATGAAGGACTTGCATCAGTTGAAAATCTATTGTTTGCGATGAATAGTTCATCCATTGTTTATCCAGCTATTCCTAACTTATTTTCCAATATGTTAAACGCAGGAGCAATTGGTGGGCTTGATGTTGACTTTTCTTTAGCAAATACCCGTTATCGTGGCAATCGTAATGACCCTAATAACCTTCAAGTTGGTAATCAATACTTACCTTACCAATTATCAGAAATTTCCAGTATTCTCGCCATCTTTAAGACTGTGAAAGATGTTGGTACAAAGGAATACACCAATCTAAATTTACTCACCAATGATGAAATTGATGATATGCAATTCTTATTAGAAGATTTACATGATTCAAATGTATTCCATCAACAAGGTCCAAGCACCGGCTTAAACACTGACTTAACTGTATTTGAACAAATGGTTGTGATGATGATGAACCAAACACGTGTTTCAGATTTAATTTACGATACCAATAATCCTAATCCAGCTTATATTGGAGCCTTTACAACGAAAGAAGAAAAAGCTGAATTCTTAGTCCTAAATTTTTCTACATTATTCCCCGTCAACAATCTTACCCACTTTACTTCTAGTTGGCTCAATACATCGACAGAAAGCGGTGAATTAACAAGATTTTTCACGATTTTTAAAGAGTTAAAAGCTAATTTACCAGGCGTAGGAAATCTTGATGGTATTGACGTGGGTGCTATCTCACCCAATGGTATTAGCAGAATCATGTCGGCATTAAATTATTCTTCACTTGGAAGTGATGCTGTACCAGATTTAGTAAAAGATGCTTTCGGTTTTATTTCATTTTCAACCTATACAGAAAATAACGAAAACTATTATTTAAATCCTAAACAATTTGTTTTGACCGACTTAAACCAAATGGATTATACTGGCGCAACACCTACCATCGTTCAAACTGGTGTCATTGCCCAAGCGCTGAATAATTTTTATGATGAAGATACGAATGCATATCTAGATTTGGGTGTAAATTTCAATATGAAAGATTATTTAGATGATGGAAATTCTACTTTTGCCATTTTAGATTTATTGGCAAGAAGTAACCTATTTGGTAATGTAGCAACTGTGATTAATGATCCTTCAAATCTTGCATTAGGCCTACAACCTGCTACCCTAACCTTTAAAACCAGAGCTTTAACGTTCTTTAATTTACTGGATGGTTCTGGAGTAACCAAATATTTTAATTATCTCAATACCACTGCCGATGAAAAGGAAAAGAAAGTTGATCGCATTGAAGACATTTTTGCTGGCGATTTTGATATAAACTTTGAAGCCAATCGCCTTGACCAATTTATTAGTGTTCTTTCGGATTTTACAACACTTACTGATGCTTCATCACTAAGTGATAATCCCGATGAAATTCGCTCTATCATGACGCTAACATATTCAAGTACTGGTTATACCATTACGGATCGTGCTTATTTGGTTTCTGAATTATCAGCTGGATTTTTTACCGATATTTTCAATGAAGAATATGGCAATGTCCTTGATGTGAATGCGCCTTTCTTTGGTGATTCAAACAATTTATCCAAACGTATCAATTTTTATGACGGCAATCCTAGTAATGGTATCAGCAATGATTTCTTAAACCTTAATCCATATGAAGCCGACGGTTTAGAGGGTGCTCTGCGATATCTAAATGTAATTGCAGAAATCTCAGATGATTATATCGCCAGTGGATTTGATCCAAACTATGATCCTGGTACAACGCGAATTAATTTAATGAAATCATCCATGGTATTGATGGGAAGCTTTGCGACGAACCAAGTCACAGGCACTGCTCCTTTTGGTCCAACACACGATATTAATGCCTACGACTATACGTTATGGACGACCAGTGGTAACTCTCAAATTGCTAAATTATTCTATGCTTCACAAGTGGTTCTTGCCCCTGGATTTACCTTCTTTGGTCAACTGGTTACCGCGCGTTCATTGGTATTAGATCCATTATTCCCAGTTAATTTATCAACAAGTTCCTATGCGACCAATTTTGTTTTTGAAATCGAAGGCGAAAAAATAGAATACATCTTTGCTTAGTTTGGTTGCTATGAAAAAATCTTTTCAACTCAATGCCAAAAGCCATATCAAACAAACCATCGCCATCATGTCTAGCAAAGGTGGCGTTGGCAAAAGTACAATCACTGCCTTGTTAGCAGTTGAATTAAGTAGAAATGAAAAAAAAGTAGGTATCTTGGATGCTGATATTATTGGTCCTACAATTTCGCGTCTTTTTGCAACACAAGCAAAAGTAGTCGGTCAAGATGGATTCATTTTGCCTGTAACGAGTGCTTTAGGTATTCGCCTTATTTCCTCACAATTACTGCTTGATCAGTCTGATGATCCCATTGTCTGGCGATCGCCTTTAGTCCTGGATCTAATTCGCCAATTTTATGTCGATGTTATTTGGGGTGATTTGGACTACTTACTCATTGATTTACCACCTGGAACTGGCGATGTCCCGATGACGGTATTGGAAAGTTTGAATGTAGATCAAATTATGATGGTAACAACACCACAAGATATCGTTCAAGATATTGTCGCTAAAGGTATTCAAATGGCCAAAATGATAAACAAACCGATCCTTGGTGTTATCGAAAATTATAGTTATTTTATCTGTGATCAATGTCATAAGAGTCATGCATTATTTCACACAAGTGACCGTAATAGCATATGGCAGAAATATCAATTACCTTTATTAGCCCAGTTACCACTTGATGCAGCATTACCTAAATTGATAGATAGTGGTAAGATAGAAACGATTGAGATGGATAGTATTCGTCAATTCATTCAATCATGGAGGTTTTAACTTTATGGATGCTAAAGAATTTACTTTAAGGAGAGAAAAATTGTTTGCACAAGTGATGGAGCAATCCATGATTGTTTTGTTTGCCGGTGGGTTAGTTAAATCATCCGCAGATGCAACTTATCCATTTGTTGTGAATAAAAACTTTTATTACCTTACAGGTGTTGAACAAGAAAATAGCGTTTTAGTGATGATTAAAACACCAACGACTGTTAAAACGTATTTGTTTATTGATGAAATTGATGAAGCAAAAACTCGGTGGGTCGGTAAGAAATTGGACGTTGAAACTGCAACCAAACTGAGCGGTATTCATGATGTATTTATGCTATCTATGTTTGAAACAAGGTTAAAAGAAATGTTACGTGATACCAATGGATTTGGTAAAATCACCCACGCATATTTAGATCAAGAAAAAAATCTTATTCTTGATGGCAAAATCAAAACTCCATATAGCTATGGAGAAGAATTAAAATTACAATCACCGAATCTTATTATTGAAAATATTTATCCCCTAATTACAAAGTTAAGAATGATTAAATCAGCTAAAGAAGTAGAGGCAATTCGCCAAGCTATTAAAGGAACTGCTTACGGTCTACAATCGATTCGTAAACATTTAAAACCAGGTTTATATGAACATCAAATTGAAGGCTTGTTTCAATATGCGATTAAAGAATTTCAAAACATGGGGTTAGCCTTCGAAACCATTATTGCTAGTGGTAAAAATGCTGTCGTGCTTCATTACCCTAATCCAAAAGATAAAATTAGCGATGGAGCGCTCGTCCTTTGTGATTTGGGAGCGACGTATGGTCAATATCGGGGAGATATTACGAGAACCTATCCTGCCAATCGTAAATTTAACCCCTTACAAAAACAAATCTACGGGATTGTACTCAAAGCCAATCAAATGATTATTCAAATGGCAAAACCTGGATTAAAAATTGTTGATCTACAACAAGCAGTGATGAAGTTTTTAAGTGAAGCTGCATTTAAAGAAGGCTTAATTAAGTTACCAGAAGATATAGGCTCGATTTACTATCATAATGTTGGTCATCATTTAGGGTTAGATACACACGACCCAATAGGTAGAGAAATTCCTTTAGAACCGGGATGCGTAATTACAGTTGAACCCGGACTTTATATTAAAGAATTAGGTATTGGTATCCGCATTGAAGATAACATTTTAATTACAGAAAAAGGTTGTGAGAATTTATCAATCGAAATTCCAAAAACGATTGAGGAACTTGAAGCTTAATCTTCGACTTCTCTAAAGCAAGAACCACCAATAAATTCTCGGATTAATGAATTAGACGGAATCCATTTTTCTTCCATATCAACAAAATATTTTAGCATTCGCATTAAACGCTCTGCCGTTGGAAAATAAGTTGATTCTTTTTGAATTGCAGCGAGTAAAGGAATCGCATAACGTTTCATCACACAAAGTTCATAAGGTAAAAATGAATTAAAAACATAGTCCGCTTCTTCTTGGGTTTTATAAATCCAAGTAAATTCTCCGCGACGAACTGATGGCCACATATCGATGGTTTGTTCAGCACTCGAACCACGGTATTTTTTATCTCTTACCATTCTCCTTAATAATCTTAGATCTGTTAAGGACATTGGGTTGTGGTGATCATAGTTAATTTGTGATTGTGGTGAGATGTAAATCTTATACTTTTGGGTTTTTGGTACCAGAGATGTTAAAGCATCATTTAGTGCATGTATTCCTTCAATAATGATGAGCGTGTCTTCTTGAATTTTTAAAGTCTTTGCCTTTCCTAAAGAAGCATCAAATTTACTTTGAGGTAATGTCACAACTTCCCCATTGATAAGTTGGGCTAAATGTTGATTGAAAAGAGGTAAATTTAAAGCGTGAATATTTTCTAAATCAGGTTTGCCATCGCTATCTTTTGGTGCATCATTTTTGGGTAAATAATAGTCATCAATCGAAATACGAACTGGAAGAAATCCTCTCGACATTAATTCAATCCTTAAACGATTAGCAAAGGTAGTCTTACCGGAACTTGAAGGTCCAGCGATACAAACCAATCTTAATTCATCCCGTCTTTTTTCAATTGCTTCACCTAATTCTACTAACATCCGTGCGTGCTTGGCTTCACACAAATTGATAAAATCAACAACCTTGTCTTCACTGACATAATGATTGATATTTGCAACCGTATCAGCTTGGGTAATTTTCGACCATACATGACTTTCTTTTAAGGTTTGTCCAAACATCGGTGCATCTTCAAAGATTGGAATTTTACCTTTCATTTCTGAGCGAGGATATTGGATGATGATGCCCGGTGGGTAATATATTAATTTCCAATCTTTAATTAATCGTGAAGAAATGGCCATCATGCCAAACATATAAT
>JBEDEK010000085.1:0-5107 GCA_041175745.1 Bacillota bacterium
ATTCTATATGGATCTTGGTTATAAACCGATTGGAAAAACTTTTTTAGAAGCAAATATAGAGCACATTGAAATGGAGAAGAAACTAAAGCGACCTACTTTTTAAGTTTTGCTTTTGCATCAGCGATTGTTTTTTCAAGCTTTTCTGCTTTTTCAAACGTATCATCAAGAAAAAAAGCAAGATCAGGTACTTTGTAAATATCCATACGTTGTGCAAGTTCAGTACGAATAAAACCCTTTGCTTTTCTTAAAATTTCAAGTTGCTTTAAACTATCCTCTGCACCCATAAAAGAGACAAAAATTTTTGCATACGTGTGATCGGCAGTTACTTGTGCATCCGTAACGGTGACAAATCGGATGTTTGGATTTTTAAGTGAAAATTGGATAATATCTGTAATATATTTAACAATTGTTGAATTTACACGAGATTGTCGATGGTTCATGCTTTATCCTCCACCATTTGGTAAGCTTCAATAATGTCCCCAACCTTCATATCTGAATAGTTATCAATCGCGACACCACATTCGAAACCCGTTTTAACTTCTTTGACTTCATCTTTTAATCTCTTTAATGAACTAATCTTACCTTCATGGACAATTGCACCATTTCTCAGTAATCGAATCATCGCTTGGTTCACCATTTGACCACTTGTGACCATGCCACCAGCTACAACACCGGCTTTGGTTAACTTAAAAATCTGACGGATTTCAAATTGACCTAGTTTTGTTTCAACCATCTTAATCTTTACTTTACCCTTCATCATTGCTTCAACTTCTTCTAGTAGAGCATAGATAATTCGGTGTAATCGAATGTCGACTTTTAACTCATTTGCTTTTTGTTGAATTGAGGAATCCGGGCGAATATTAAACCCATAAATGAGTGCTTTTGAAGATAGAGCTAACATCAGGTCATTTTCAGTAATTGCGCCAATATCGGTTCTAATTATTTTGAGTTTTACGCCTTCTGCATTCAATTTTTCTAGTGAGGCTTTTATCGCTTCTAATGAACCAGTATTATCGGTTTTAATGATTAAATTAATCGATGTTAATTCACCGGCACTTAGTTTTTCATTCAAAGCTTCAATGGAATTGGTATTACTCGATTGACGAGAAGTTTCTGTCTTCAATAATTGTCGTTTTTCTGCAATTTCTTTTGCTTGTTTTTCAGTGGGAAATGCCATAAAAGAATCACCGGCAATAGGAACTTCACTAAGACCAATAACTTCGACTGGTGTTGAAGGTGTCGCTAACTTTAAAGCTTTATGATATTCGTTTGTCATCCGACGAACTTTACCAAATACACTTCCAACAACAAGGTAGTCCGAGGCATTAAGCGTTCCATTTTCAATTAGTAAAGTAGCTTTAGGTCCTTCGCGTTTATCTAAAACAGCTTCTAAAACAGTTCCAGAAGCATAACGATCAGGATTCGCTTTTAATTCTTTAACTTCAGCAACGAGGAGAATGTTTTCAAGTAATTCGTCAATTCCAGTTTTAGCTTTGGCAGAAATTTCCACGAATATATTCTCACCGCCGTATTCTTCTGCGATGATATTTAATTTCATGAGATCTTCTTTAACACGTTTAGGATTCGCTGTTGGTTTATCCATCTTGTTAATGGCAACAATGATTGGGACTTCTGCTGCAACGGCATGATCAATGGCTTCTCGGGTTTGTTGCATGACACCATCATCGGCTGCTACAACAAGAACTACAATATCCGTCACTTTAGCACCGCGACTTCGCATTGCCGTAAAAGCAGCATGTCCTGGTGTATCAATAAAGGTAATTCGCTTTCCTTTGAATTCTCTTTGATAAGCCCCAATCGCTTGGGAAATACCACCAAATTCACCTTCGGCAATATTGGAACTTCTAATGGCATCAATTAAGGTAGTTTTACCGTGATCAACGTGACCCATAATGGTTACGACAGGTGGTCTTTCGACTAAGTTTTTCGCATCATCTTCCATGACATATTCTTCAATATTTTCTGCGGCAATTACTTTTTCTTTTTTAAAATCTAAACCATAGTGTAAACAAACTAAACCGATGGTTTCATCATCAAGCATGGCGTTCATGGTAATCATTTTTTTGTTTAAAAATAAAAACTTGATAATTTCAGGAGCAGGTTTATTTAATTTAATGGCAAAAGCACTCAAGGTCATCGGTTCGTTATAAATAAAAACATCACCGTTTATCTTAGCTGTTTCACTTTTACCAAGATTACCTTGGGTATTTTCTTGTCTAATGGTCGGAGGTTTTTTCATGGAATGGCTCCTTTTCTTTAAGCGTCTTTGCTAAGTTTAAATTGGTAATAGCGATCATTACGACTTGTTTCATTCCTGTTAATTGAGATAGTTGTGTTTTCGTTAATGTAACGATGGAAGGGATTTGATAATACTGCAATCGTTCCTGAATGGATTGTAAATGGTTCATCGAAGTATCTGAAGCAATAATTACGTAATATACGCTTTTTTTCGCAAGAGCTCTCATTGCGAGCTCACCTGTGAGGTATGCTTTAGCCTTAATAACAAAGTGTAATTGCTGTAACCATTTATCCATGCAATGTGGTTTCTAATTGGGTAAAAAACAATTCATTAGGTTCGATGTGTAAATTCTTTTGAATAAAGCGACCTTTTTTTAGTAAAACCAGAAGGCTGGGATCTTTTTTTAAGTACGCTCCGCGACCATTTATTTTTCCAGATGGCGTAAGGTCAATGACTAACTGTTGATCGGGTGTCTTCACAATCCTTATCAACGAAGATTTGGGTAATTGTTCACCGGTGACCATGCAACGGCGAAGAGGAATACTATTTTTCTTCTTCGTAATATTCATCGAAGTCCTCAATATCAGATTCAGTTTCTTCTACTTCCGTAACTGGTGTTTCTTCAGTGACGGGCGTTTCATCATCATAAATTTTCATAAAGTTCGCAGGATTAACAGATTCAGAAGATGATCCGATATTGGGTGTTGCTGGTTTATCATCCCGTTCTCTTTTCTTAAATGGCTTTTTCTTTTTATCGAAACGATCGGGTTTAGGTGTTCTTGCTTTTTGTTGTTCAAGTTGCTTTTCAAGTTCTTCAAGGGTTTTCGTAGTTTTCACGACAGTGACTTTGGGTGCTTCTTGAACGATTGTGGGTTTAGCAATTACCTTTTCTGCAGGTTTATTTACCGGTTCATTGGATACTTTTGGAGTTGACTCGGAGACTGGCAAGGCAGGCTCAATATCACCTTTTTCTTTAGCAACCTTTTCAACAATTGATTCATCTTGGCGGGGTTGCATGACATCTTCCATGGTAAAGGATTCATCATGGACACGATTTGATGATAAAGTTTGTCTTTGACCTTGTGTAGGATTTGGTAAAGCTTCTCTTTGTTTTCTTAAATCATCTTGAGTTCTTAATTGATCTACTGCTAGGTACTTTAAACCTTCTGCTGTTGCGGCAGTTAAATCTTTAATTTCGATTTGGAATCCGGTGAGTTTCGTTGCTAAACGTGGATTCACGCCTCGACGGCCAATCGCGGTACCAAGGTTTTCATCAGCAATAATCATCGTTGCCTTTTTATTAACTTCATCAACGATAATCCCCGTCACTTGAGCAGGTTTTAAAGATTCGACTAAATACAACGGTAAGTTGTCTGTATAGGCGATAATATCAATCTTTTCTTTGTCTTTTGCATTACCTAATTGACCGACTATTTTTTGAATACGTGATCCGTTTTGACCGATGCAAGCACCAGCAGCATCGACATTTGGATCAAGAGAATAGACGGCAACTTTAGAACGTAAGCCTGCTTCACGGGCGATGTCCTTAATAATGACAGTGCCTTCATAAATTTCTGGTAATTCTTCTTCAAATAACCGTCTTAAGAATCCTTCGTGAATTCTTGATACCGCAATTTGAGCACCTTTTGTCGTTGATTCAACATCCACAACATAAAGTTTAATGCGATCTCCAACTTTAAAAGTTTCACCTGGAATGCGTTTTGAACTTGGTAAATACACTGAAGTTCTACCGATGTTGACGATCGCTGAACGTTCATCAATTTTCTCGACTTGACCGACAATCATTTCGCCAATCTTGTCTTTATAAACTTCAAACAATGCAGATTTTTCTGCTTCTGCAATTTTTTGTCTTAAAATTGCTTTCACAGTCATCGCAGCGGATTTTTGGAAATCTTCGGGTGAAGCTTCAATTTGATAGGTATCACCAACATTATATGAAAGACCAAGTGCTTTGATTTCTTCTAAAGAAACTTCTAAAAAGTCATCCTCAACATTTTCGACAACGGTTTTAAGTTGGTATAGTTTGATAACACCTTTTTTAAGGTCTATATCAGCTCTTACGAGCGCATCATCAATCGATCCGAGTTGTTTTCGATAAGCTTTTTCAAGAGCTTCTTTTAGGGCAACAATAATGGCATCTTTAGAAATACCTTTTTCTTGTTCAATTAAATCAATGGCTTGGATTAAAGCTTTTGTGTCAATCATGGGAAGTTATTTATTTCATTGCTACGGCTAATCTGGCGTAGTCAATGTCCTTTCTTTTTATTGTCAGTAGTCTTTTTCTTGCCTTTATCATCACTTCTATTTGAATCATTTCGTCTTGGATCTGTATTAATTTTCCTTCGAGCATGTTTTCACCATCGAACGGATGCATGAGATGTATGTAGATTGAGCGCTGAATGTATTTCGGTAATTCATCAAGGTGAATCGGATGTTCTACTCCTGCACTTGCTACGTCTAGTACATAATGCTCAGGAATTATATCGGCCTGATCGAGAAGGGGGTTAATTAGTTGCGTTACTTGAATGATTTCTTGTAATCCTATCCTGCTCTGGTCTTTTTGAATGAGTACTCTGAGAAACTTTTCACCCTGTTCGAGGGTTAAGGAAACCTCAAACAACCTCAAACCTAGTGATTCAATCGGTGGTTTAATCAATGTTTCAATTTTTTCAATCAGTGTCATATATCTCCTTAAAAAAACAAAGAGTGGATTGCTCCACTCTCGTAATTTTCTTGCGAGGGCCTAAGAGTTGTTCTTAAGCACCTTTAATATACACTAATTTCAAAAAAATGCAAACATTTCAACAACAAAAAAAGATTTCAAAT
>JBEDEK010000086.1:0-2675 GCA_041175745.1 Bacillota bacterium
CGATCCTAACCAATAAGTACGCTGAAGGGTTCCCAGGTAAGCGCTACTATGGTGGATGTGTTCATGTTGATAAAATCGAACAACTCGCGATTGATTTAGCCTGCCAACTCTACGCGTGTAAATTTGCAAACGTGCAGCCACATTCAGGTTCAAGTGCTAACTTTATTGTCTATAGTGCTCTATTAAAACCTGGCGATAAAATTATGTCTTTGGGTTTAAACGAGGGTGGTCATCTTACCCATGGTAGTAGTGTCAACTTCTCAGGTAAACTTTATCAATTTATTCATTATGGTTTGAAAGTAGACGGCAGAATTGATTATGCGAGTATGCAAGCACTCGCAAGAAAAGAAAAACCTAAGTTGATTATTGCTGGATTTTCCTCTTATCCTTATATCACCGATTATGAAAAATTCTCGAGTGTAGCAAAAGAAATCGGTGCAATTTTTATGGTGGATATGGCTCATATTTCAGGCTTAGTGGCTGCAGGTGTGCATCCTTCACCGTTCCCTTATGCAGATGTGGTGACATCCACCACGCATAAAACCATTCGCGGTCCTCGTGGTGGGATGATTTTAGCGAATAACGAAGAACTAATGAAGAAGATTAATTCTGCAACTTTTCCAGGCGCTCAAGGGGGACCCTTGGTGCACGTTATAGGTGGTAAAGCCCAAGCGTTTGCGGAAGCCTTAGAACCAGGCTTTAAACTGTACGCCAAACAAATTTTAAAAAATACGAAAGCCTGTGCTGATGAATTTGCAAAACTTGGTGCAAAGGTCTCAGGAACGGAAACCCATTTATTCTTAGTCGACACCAAAGCAAGTTTTGGATTAACGGGATTCGATTGTCAAGTGAAGTTAGACGATATCGGTGTAACGTTGAATAAAAATATGTTGCCCAATGATCAAGAAAAACCGCAAGTGACATCAGGGGTTCGTATTGGCTTTGCTGCGTTAACCACGCGTGGGGCGACTGAAGATATCGCCAGAGATATTGCCAGACTGATTTATCGATATCTCAAAGGTGAAATTCAAAAAGACCTTGCAGTATCGATTGTTAAACGGACAGTCAGTTTATTAAAACCTATTCGTAACATTTAAAAGATATGGAAAAATTACCTCGGTGGTTCAAAGTTAGCCTTTATCTCACCGCGGATTTTTTGGCAATTTTTAGTATTGGATTATTTGTTTTATTCTCTCGCGATCTCTCTCTTGATTTTCAAGAAGTATTTTTATGGTCATTGATGATTTATACATTCGCCCTTATTTTCTTACTTTTCGTTTTTGGTGTTTATTCCATGATTACGCTTCATTTTGGCTTAATTGATTCCGTGAAGATTGGCGTCATCACCATCGCCTTTAATTTGTTGATGTATCTTTTCATTATTTCGATCAGGATTGATTATTCACCAATTGAATTGGCATTTGCATTTGTTAGTGAACCTGCAATTTTAATTGGCTTACGTGTGGCTCGAAGAGTGTTGGCGATTGTCTTAGGTTATCAATCCTCCAACCGAAAAAATTTAAAACGAACCCTAGTAATTGGTGCCGGGGCTGCTGGCAAAATTGTGATTGATGAATTAAGAACCAATCGATCATTAGAGGCAACACCGATTGTGGTCGTCGACGATGATGCCCAAAAGTGGAAACGTAAGTTCCTCAATCTTCAAGTAGAAGGACCGATGACATCTTTACCGCAAATCATTGAAAAATATCGTATTGATCAGGTGATCATTGGCATTGGTAACATTTCAAGAACGCGGTTATTTGAAATCTTAAGACTGATGGAAAAATCCAACGTAAAGATTCGGCGATTACCATTGATGGAAGAATTAGAAAAAGACGGTCAACAAATGAAAGTCAAAGATGTTGATGTTAATGAATTACTCGGTCGAGATGTCATTCCGCTGATCAATGATGAAATCAAAAACTTTATTAAAGACCAGGTGGTGTTAATCACGGGTGCTGGTGGCTCCATTGGTGGAGAATTAACTAGACAAATCTTTACATATCAACCGAAGGCCTTGGTGTTATTTGATATCTATGAAAATGGTGTTTACGATGTTCAACAAGAATTGACTCGTATGAATCAAAAATTTGAAAAACCGATTCCCATTTTTGTTCAAATTGGTGCAACGTATAATTTAGAACGTTTAGAACAAATTTTTAAAACTCACAACCCGAACATAGTGTTCCATGCTGCGGCCTATAAGCACGTTCCTTTAATGCAAGATTCGCCACAAGAAGCAATCCGTACAAACGTTCTCGGTACATATAATGTTGCCAAGCTTTCACAAAGTTATCGTGTGAAAAAGATGGTGCTTGTTTCTACCGATAAAGCGGTCCGATCGACTAATGTCATGGGGGCTACTAAATATTATGCCGAGACGATTGTTCGTCATTTTGCTAAACAAAAAACGGAAACATCCTATGCTGCAGTTCGTTTTGGTAATGTGTTAGCAAGTAATGGAAGCGTTATTCCCCTATTCAAAAAACAAATTGAATTAGGTGGACCTGTGACGGTGACCGATCCAAATATCACACGTTTCTTTATGACTATTCCTGAGGCTGTAGGTTTAATTCTTCAATGTGGTGTCTATGCACAAGATGGAGAAATTTTTGTTCTCGACATGGGCAAACCAGTTAAGATTTTAGATTTGGCTGAAAAAATGATTAGAC
>JBEDEK010000087.1:0-3950 GCA_041175745.1 Bacillota bacterium
CCAAAGTAACCGTTTAAGTCACCTTTGACCCACCATTTGATAGGTAAGGTTTTTGTTTGAGCCATGGTAATGTCCTCCTTTTACTTTAAGCTCTTTAAAAATTCGTCAGAAGTCGTCGTCCAGCCAAAGATGCCACCTTGTTGATTCACCATTCGAATCGCTGCTTCTTGATCACGGGGATCAAAAGCGGCAGTGCCATCTTCTAACATTAAGCATTCATAACCGCGGTCATTCGCTTCACGAATCGTAGTATGAACACAAACGTGAGTGGTAACACCGCATACAATCAACGATTCAATACCGTGTTTCTTCAGATGTTTTTGTAACGTGGTTTGATAAAACGCACCTTTACCAGGTTTATCAATCACTAATTCACCCTTGATTGGTTGTAATTCATCGACAATGTCATGACCATATTCCCCACGAACTAAGATTCTTCCCATCGGTCCTTTTTTACCAATGGAATTACTTCTTCTTAATTTGGCGGGTTCTAAATCGGATAAGTCAGGTTTATGGCCTTCGCGAGTATGGATGACCGGCATCCCTTTTGCTCTCGCTGCATCCAAGACTTTTCTCACCGTTGGGATGATGGATTTCGTTGGGGTAATATCATTCCCTAACGCTTCACCAAAACCTCCGGGAGCGCAGAAGTCACGTTGCATATCAATGATGACCAAAGCGGTTTTCTTTGGATCATAGTCAAAATTAAACGGCTTGGCTTTTGCTACATTTTTACGCATGTGTGGTTTCTCCTCCTTTCTTACTGAGTTTGTCGAATAGGCCGAAATGGTAACCAAGGAATAGTAATGCAACCAAGGCATAGCCAATGGTCATTCCTGGATTGGGTAATAAGCCAACTGAACTCGGAGCATGAATCACACCAAACAACGACAAAACAACAGCGATACCGGCTGTCAAAGCTGCATGCAAGAATTTTCGATCAATTAAAAAGGCGACAATCGAACCTAAAATCATCCCAACAACAATCGCCCCTGCACCTAAATTAGCTGCACCTAAATAATTGATACCAGCATCCGTTAACACTTGATTGCCGACGGTTGTTGCATCGGTTCCAGCCGCACCTAAGGCTGTATCCATTGCGTGCTGTGTCCATTCGGCAATCCAAGGAATCATCGCCATGACTGCAGCAGGTGCATACTTTAAATCAGACGAAGTAAAAGCTTGCGTGGTGATGACAATACCAATGTAGAGAAGAATGGGGTATAAGGCGGGAAGGGGAACAATATTTAATAAGACGGGGACAATACCTAATGTGGTCATGAGCAACACACCAAGACCAGTTGCCGCTGCATAACCGATACGCGCACCAGCTTCTTTCCATCCAGGATGACCAATGAATACAGCCGTGGGAAAAGGTGAACCAAAGGCGACACCAATCAGCGTGGTAATACCATCCGCTGCGAGTGCTTCTCTGGTACTATATTCATCGCCCGCAGCTGCCGCAGATTCAACGTTATCAATCGTTTCTAAGAAGTTGTAAATACCAAGGGGGATTGCAGCAATTATCACAGGACCTACAAGTTCTAGACCTTGTTGATTAAAGAGTTCTCCTAAGGCGAAATTAGGAATATATACGCCAAGCTTATCAAATGAATTGATTAAGCCATCCAAAGACATATAACCACTGACCCAGCCGATGATGACACCAAATAAAATTGCGACTAAACCTACCGGTAAATTAAAAGGCATTTTAATTTTGCCTACGAATCCAAGGATAACGATTGCTAGCGAAATTAAACCAATATAAGGAACGTAAAATACGCTAAAAGCGGGATTTAAGGCGATATAGGTAATGGAGACGCCAGCGAGGGCTCCTAGCATGGCAGATCGTGGTAACCATTTTCTTACTTGTAATCCGATTCCTACGCCAAGCACTTCGATTAAGCCTTCTACTGCTGCCCAAATCAAACCAGCAGACCAAGCTAAGGTCGCATCATTGGTGGTCCAGTAAACAGGACCAATCACAGAAAATACGATTAAAAACATATGAGGAACACTTGATCCAGAAGGAAGTGCGGTTACATCTTTTCTTCCTGTTTTTTTAGCAAGTTTGTAGGCCATAAAGGAGTAATAGACACTGGCAACAAAAATAGCAAGACCAACTGCTGGGAGAATTTTTCCATAAACAAATGCATCCGGTAAGCCAACCACAAAACTCAGCAGGACCGCCATGGTTAGAATGTTGGTTAAATTGTTAGTGAACAACCCAAAAAAGCCGTTCCAATCACTTTTTACCCAAAGTTTCATTATTTTTTCCTCCGTTTCTTAATCATACCCAGGAATGTAAGCGTTTTCATTATGATTAAATGACAAATTAAAAATATTTTAGTTGTGTTAATATAACAACATGAGCTTATTGGTAAGTGACTTGTTAGCCCTTAATATTCTTGCCTCTTATAAAATTGTTGCCGGCAAGGGTAATCTCAATCGAAGTTTTGAGAGTATTTCATTATTAGAAACGCCTGATTTTGAGAAGTATGTCAATCACCATGCCTTAATTTTAACCACGCTTTACCCCATTCAATCGAATGTGCCTTTATTTAAAAAACTCATTCACGTTCTTGTGGAAAAACAAGTCGCTGCCTTGATTGTTAAATTGAAGCGTTATATCGAAGTCATACCCGATGACATCATTCGCTTGTGCGATACCTTTAAACTTCCAGTCATCACCATTGAGTATGATGCGAATTTATCCGACATTTCGACCAGCATCTTAAACGAACTAACTACAAAAAGTTTAAAAACCTTGTCGCTTTCTTCTTTCTATTTGGATTTAGTGAAAACCTTGGATGAAAAACCAAAGTTAGAAACGATTCTAACCTTTCAGGATCGATTAGAACATATCGATTATTGGATTTACTCAAAACCTCAAGAAAAAATCGTGTCTACGAATAAAAAATTCAATAAACTTGCCGAAACCATTTCCCAACAGCCTTCGACGTTCCAAAAGTTTGATGCGCATTATGTTTATTCAGATGAAGTGAAACTATCAAATCAATTGTTGTACAAGGTCGTGTTTTTTTCCCAAGAAGATAACCGTAGTAAGTTATATTATTACGCAGAAATTATCAAACTGATGTTGGTGTTTATTTATCAAAAACGCCAAGAAAACTCTCTGCAACAAAATCAATTTCTTATCGAATTGGCCACCAGTTCCAACGTTCCTTATGAAAGTAATGATGCATTAAAAGAAAAAGCCGAAGCCTATGGATGGCAAGTAAAATTCCCTTTGAATATGGCGCTCTTTCAATTCTCTCATTCACTCAAAAAAGAGCACTATCAACCCGATGATTTAAGAGATCAGTTTAGGCAATGGTTTCAACTAGAAAAAGAATGGGTACGATTTTTAAATATCAATCAACGAATCCTCTTTATTTTTTATTCCCCTAGACCCTTGGAAGTTGACAGTAAACTTCGTCAATTTATTCAAGATTTAGAAAAACAAAATAAACTGATTGAAGTCAAAGCCGCTTACACAATCGATATTCAAGAGGTTAAAGCGATTGCTGGTAACTATGCAACGCTCTCAAGAGGGCTTAATTTCATTCATCAACGGCAAATCCGGGAGAAAGTTTTTAATAACCAGTCTGTGAAAATGTTTTCTATTTTAGGAAAGATTTCTGAAGCGGAAATGAAAGAATATGTCGCCTTGGTACTTTCTCCCTTATTAACTTACGAAGCAAAGCATGGTGGAAATTTACTCGAAACCCTCTACATGCTTATCAGTCAACAATTTAATTTGAAAAAGACCGCAGATAACTTGTTTATTCATTACAATACATTAAGACATCGACTGCAAGTATTAGAAAGTTTGGGTTATGGAAAGAACAAACTTGAAACCACGCATTATGATTTAATCTTTGCCGTGTATATCGCTAAAAACATCTTATTAGAATCTTCAAAAGGTTTTTAAGTATTAACCAATAGGA
>JBEDEK010000088.1:0-11448 GCA_041175745.1 Bacillota bacterium
GAGTAAAATAACGTTAGTTTAAGGAGTCAATATGCAAATTAAACCATCATTAAGAAGTAATGTCTTTACCAACAGTCATCCTTTAGGTTGTCAGCAATACGTTCTTAATCTTTTTAAAGAGGCTAAAACCTTACCTAATTTTGCAGGTCCAAAAAAAGTATTAATCATTGGTGGCTCCTCTGGTTATGGTTTATCAACCCGTGTAACCTTAGGCGTTAACGCAAATGCTGAAACAATCAACGTATCGTTTGAATCCCGACCCAAAGGTGATCGTACCGGATCCGCAGGTTGGTGGAACAACATTTATTTCCAAAAGGCTATGGAAGGAAGCAATAAAATCCATAAAGACTTTGTTGGAGATGCGTTTGCTCAAAGCATGAAGGATCAGGTGAAGGAGTACATTCGTACAACCTTTGGCAAGATTGATTTGATCGTCTATTCTCTAGCGGCCGGTGCTCGTCAAAATCCTACCACGGGTGAGTTGGTTCGTTCTTCATTAAAAACGATTGGCGAGGCTGTTACAGGAAAAACAATTGATATTGGTGAATTACAAATTAAAGATCTTACAGTTAGCCCAGCAACTGAACAAGAAATTAACGATACAGTTTATGTCATGGGTGGAAGTGATTGGTTAGATTGGGTGCAACAATTAACCGATGCCAACTTATTGAATCACGGTGCCAAAGCTATTTCCTATACTTATATTGGCAGTAAGAATAATGCCAAGATTTACCGTGATGGCACGATTGGTAAAGCAAAAGATGATTTAGAAGCAGCGGGCATACAAATCGATCAATTACTTAAGCAACGTATAAAGGGAGAGGGATTAATTTCCGTTTCTAAGGCGGTTGTGACCAAAGCTAGTGTGTTCATTCCTAAAATTGCGTTTTATGTTTCAACAATGTTTGAAGTGATGAAGAAACACGGTGTGCACGAATCCACCCTTCAACACAAACATCGTTTATTTAAAGATATGGTTTATGGTACAAAACGACTTCTTGATGAAAAAGGTCGAATTCGTATTGACCATTATGAAATGCAAGCAAATATTCAATCTGAAATTGATGCGATGAGCAAAAAATTAGAGAACGACTCTATCTTTCAACTCAATGGCACCAAGCAATTTATTGATGAATTCTATCAAATCCATGGTTTTCGATTGCCTGGTGTGAATTACGATGCTGATGTTGATATGGATAAACTTAGTCTCTTGGAGCCAAAGTAATGTTTATCGGAATTCGTCTCACAAACTTATTAATTGTGACAATTATTTTTCTTGCACATTTTTTTGCACCAGAAGGGTATCTTTTTTATCAACATACGATGAGCGAATTAGCTGGCCAAGGTGTTGCTAACGCTTGGATTTTAACCACAGGATTTGTCCTTGGTGGCGCATCATATATTGGCTTTGCAATTTATTATGTTCAAAAGCAAAATCTACCCAAATGGTTGTTCTGGTTAACTGCACTGAATGGATTGATGACACTTTTACTAGGTGTCTTTCCTACGAGTTATGATGAGTTAATCAACGTGGATGTTAATGAAACTGTCGTCATTATTCATCGCTATATTGCCTATGCAAGTAACCTATTAACCTTGTCGAGTATCACCACCCACGCGGCATTATCAAAACAAAAATATCTAAAACTTCAACATTTGTTCTTCTTAGTGTTTGCCTTTGTTTTCTCGGGATTTTTTATCTTATATAACCAGGAAGTTCGTGGTATATTTCAAAGATTAATCTTGTTAACCACAACATTATGGACCTTAAGTAGTTATGGTGAATTAGTATTAAGTAGAAATCGATCGGTACAACAAAACTTCGCCCGCACGAATCGTTAGCGTTACGTCTTGATTCTCAATCCATTCGTTGGATAATGTGAACGTGTCTTTGACATTGAGTTCTTTTTTTATCAATGGATATCGTGCATGTTGGATAGAAATATCCGCGTTTGAAAGTGTGAAGATGGAGAAATATTTTTCATTTTTTTCTTTTTTTAGATTGTAAATGCCTTTTTGTAAATATTGAATGGATTGGTGTGGTGTTAGGAGTGTGATGCCCGCGTGTTGAAAGCGAAAAAGCATCTGAATAATTGCTTGATAATGATCCAGTCTTCCACCTTCGAATCCAATCATACGGATAACAGAGTAACCTTTGTTTATGACCCAATTTAAAGCGAGCTCTGCGTCGGAATGGTCTTTATTCGTGGGAAAGGTAGCCAATGGCACCCGCTTCTCTTGAAGTTTTTTAAAAAAATTAGGTTGAATTGAATCAAAATCTCCAATCGCTTGGGTTATTTTTTTATTTTTCTTTAATAGTAGTTCACAGCCTTTATCCACGGCGATGATATCACCTTGAATTAAATGTAAATCACTGCTGGCAACTTGAGAAAGAACAATCGTAGCAGTCTTATTTAACATTGAGGAATTGGTTTTTCCAAGCTTGAATATTTTCTAAAGGAAGCTGGATATCTGTTTTAAATCGATCATCAATCATCCCCTCAAGTGAATGGATCTCATTTCGATCAAGAACGGTGAGTTGAAAATCCCTCTTCTTTTCTAAGGCGCGATGATCAACTGCAAGAATAATTGTTCTTTTCTTTTTTTGTAAAGCACGAATACCAGCATGTAATCTTGTACCCACATATTCAATGTCTTGATTGTTTAATATGGCATCATAATCTTCAAGGTTGGGATTAATGAGCTCTAGGTTATTGGGCAGGCTGAGTAAGTTAGCATAGTTAAAATCATTAACGCCTTGCAACCATAAATAAACTTTGCGGTATTTTTTACTGAGAATATTCAACATTTGTTGGTCTGCAACAGGATTTTTATCGTAATCAGTTAACGTTGTCACGACATCAGTAGCCTTGGTTTTAGGTATGTCTTTGCAATGATCTTTTGTTAATTTCCACATGGTTGGACATGCGGTATTGAGGATGTTTTTAAAACCCATTTGTTGGAATTGACTAAGGGTGTAGTTATCGCGAACCGAGTGTAGCATTTTTTTATCTAACAAACGATTATAAAGTAACTTAGAGTATTGATTTGGTAGATCACCTTTTTTCCACCAACCAACACCAATTAGAATTAAAGGAGAGACGATACTTGCTGATCTTAAGTTAATATCCCAAAGTTTAATGATACGATTCATTTTCCCGCGAATGAGATTAGATCCACATACAAATCGATAATCAAAATCATAACTATAAAAAATATTTTTAAGGTACATGGTAACAGGTAAATGGGTTGAGGCTTCAATCACAAAACTAAAATCAATCAATGGTTTTAGGTGCTCTCTTACAGATTGAGAAATAATTTTATCACCGACATTGAATGTGGCGATTGAAGGATCAAGTAAAAGGATGCGTTTAAGTTCTTTCATTTACCATCCTATCTTACTATGGAACGAGTATTAATGGTAGAATATGGCTATGAAATCAACGATTATCAAACACCCATTACTAGAAGAAAACTTAATCAAAAAAGCAATCGAAAATCACGATTTAATCGTTTTTCCAACCGAAACCGTCTACGGATTGGGTGCCTCCATTTATGATGAAATTGCTGTTAAAAAGATCTTTACCACTAAAGGAAGACCTCAAGATAATCCACTCATCATTCATATTGCTGATTTAAGTCAACTGGATTTACTGGTTACGGAAGTAAATGCTTATGCCAAAAAACTGATCAATGCTTTTTGGCCCGGCCCTTTAACGTTAGTCTTACCTAAATCAAAAGCCGTTCCCAATTTGATAACAGCTAATTTACTAACCGTGGCGGTACGCATGCCAAAAGACTCACTTGCTCGAGAAGTGATTAAAGCTGCGGGTGTTCCTTTATGCGCGCCTAGTGCCAACTTATCTGGAAAACCATCAGGGACCACATTTGAAGCCGTTTACCGAGATTTTTTCGGAAAGGTGGCTGTGTTTGTTGACGGTGGGATTCCTGAATATGGGATCGAATCAACAGTCATCGATCTAACCGCAAAAATACCTACCATTCTTAGACCTGGTGCAGTCAGTGTTGAGGCGATTGAAAATATCTTGGGAATGGTAGTGATTTCATCTAGCAAAGTTGATAAGGCACCGAAATCACCTGGGATGAAATATCAACATTACAAACCTTTTGGTGATGTCGTCATTTTGGATGGCAGTGCAGAGGAAATTGTTAAATTCTTAAAAAAAACAAACGACCCAGAGGCTGTTTTTATGGGTAGTAATGAAGTCTGTGGTCAACTACAATCCTTAACAATGAACACCTTCGCATTAGGTCCGCAATCCACCTTAGAAACCATTGCCAGAGCCCTATATCGAACATTAAGAACATTAGATGATTTAAAAGTAAAAACCATTTACACCCATACCTTTTCTACGAAGGGCATTGGTTCTGCTCTAATGAATCGTTTGGAAAAGGCCTCATCTAAAACAATCAAACTTTAAAATTTAGTTTACTTTACAAAACTTTACAATTCAAAACTATCAAGCTTAAATACTTTTTTTAAAATGAACTCGTAAAGGTTATAAAACCGAAAAGGAGAAACAGATGAAGAAGATTCTATTTCCGATAAGTGCAGCTGCTGTCATCGCGCTCTCTGCTTGTGGGGGCACTCCATTAAAGACCAATTTAAGTGTCTTTTTTGTTCCTTCAAGAGATAACGCAACTTTGGTCAAAGGGATTACGTTCTTACCAGCTGTATTAAAAGCTGAACTTGCTGAGTTAGGATATGATTTTGAAACCGTAGGCGCTTACGTTGGAACGTCTTATGAAGCAGTCGGAGAAGCATTAGATGCAGGTACTGCCGATGTAGGATTAATTCCAGGTGGTACTTACGCTATTTATAAAGACGGAGACAATATGGATGTTGCCTTAACCGCAACTCGTGGTGGTCTCAATAAGGACTCTGATAATCCAAGAGACTGGAACGATGGTGAACCAACCCTTGGTGACTCTGCAAATCAAGTCACATATTATCGCTCGATTGGTGTTGCCGGAACCTCTACTAAAGGTAGAGAATTAGCTGACATAATTAATGCCGGAAATCAAATTACTTGGGAAGATCTCCAGGATGCTAAAATTGGTGTTCAATCAGCCACTTCTTCTGCTGGTAGAATTTATCCAACATTAGAATTGATGGAACTTTATGACAAAAAATTAAGTGATTTACCAACTGAAAACGTCATTCAAGTTTCCGGTTACGGTGGTGCTGCTGCTGCTTTAGCTTCAGGTCAAGTTGATATTGCTTTTGGTTACGCCGACTTTAGACGTGATTATGCAACACAATGGACTGGCGACTACGGTCGTACCGAAAGCATTTGGGCAGAAACGGATGTTGTATTTGTAACGGATGGTATCTATAACGACACAGTCACAGTTTCAAAGCGAACAGTTGATAATGATTTACAAGCCGCGATTGAACAAGCATTTATTAACTTAGTTCAAGACACAACCGACTTACCAGGTGATGATGCAACCTTCGCAGTTGTCAAAGATATTTTCAAAGTTTATAGTCACGAAGGTTATGCATTAGCAAATGATGCTGACTATGACGGTGCAAGAGCCGCTAACGCATTAATCGCTTAGTTTCACATTCCATATTTTGTATAATAAGGCTTGAGATAAACTCAAGCCTTATTTATTAAGAAAACATGATTGAATTTATAAATGCCGGAAAAACTTATCCTAATGGAACAAAGGCACTCGCCAATGTTAATTTAAGCATTGAGCAGGGTGAATTTGTTGCTGTGATTGGATTAAGCGGAGCAGGAAAATCAACTTTAATTCGTCTCGTCAATAAAATGATTCCAATAACAGAAGGTTCATTAAAAGTTGATGGAATTGATGTTGGTCCCCTTAAAGGTAAGCTTTTAAGGAAATTTCGTCGAAAAATTGGAATGGTTTTCCAATCTTTTAACCTAGTTTATCGCACGAGTGTCATCAATAATGTACTTGCCTCAAGAGTTCCTGAAATGGGATTTTGGCGAACTTTATTTGGACTATATTCAAAGTCTGATAAATTACTCGCATTAGAGGCGTTACAAAAAGTAAATGTATTAGAAAAGGCTTATAGTCGAGTTGATCAACTTTCGGGTGGTCAACAACAACGTGTCGCCTTGGCCAGAACTTTGGCTCAAAAGCCAAAAATCATTCTTGCAGACGAGCCGGTCGCCTCATTAGATCCAATCACGGCCAACATGATTATGAAGGATTTTAAACGTATCAACGAACAAGAAAATATTACGATTGTAGTCAATATGCATCATGTGGATTTAGCGTTAAAATTTGCCAAAAGAGTCATCGGCATTAAAAAAGGATCTGTCGTTTTTGATGGCCCATCTAACAGCGTTACAGAAACGATCCTCAAAGAAATCTATGGACGAGATATTAATGATGAAGATATCTTATTTAAAGATGAAAAAATTAATCAATAAATTAACCTTAGCCCAAAGAACATATGTTTTGAAAGATGGATCGGTTTCAATTAGACCTTTGTCCTTTGCTTGGATTTATTTAACGATTATATTTTTAATCGTCATATTCTTTTATCAATTTATTATTGGGAAATATTTTGAAATAATTGGCTTTGCGTGGTTTGTTTCCCGTATTCCTAATTTTTTCACCATACTACAAAGTATGCTGACGAACATTGATTTTTCCTATATTCCCAACATGATCGAGCCGTTATTAGATACGATTAAAATGGCATTTATAGGCACACTTTTAGGGTCCATAATTTCGTTGCCAGTGGCTTTTCTTGCTTCACAAAACATGATTAATAATCGGATCATGACATCAATCGTAAAGTTTTTCTTATCTCTAGTAAGAACCCTACCTTCAATTTTATACGCACTCATTTTTGCATTTATCTTTGGGTATGGAACTTTTGTGGGGGCTTTGTCATTAACCGTTTTTACTTTTGCAATCAGTACAAAATTACTCTATGAAAGTATTGAGACTTTAGATTTGGGAGCTTTTCAAGCGATTCAATCTGCTGGAGCAACTAAATCACAAGCTTTTGCTGCAGGTATTCTTCCCCAAATTTACGGACAATTTGTTTCGATTGTGTTATATAGTTTTGAAATTAACATGCGTTATTCTGCAATTTTAGGTTTTGTCGGTGCGGGTGGAATTGGCATCTTACTCAATGATGCCATGAGTTTACGTGATTATGGAAAGGTATCCATCATGTTAGTGGGATTTCTGATTTTAGTATTAGTAACAGAAAATTTATCACGATATGTTCGTAAAAAATTAGGCCAATCGTAATGCGTGTGATGACCATTGAATCCGTTTATAAAAATCGCCCACGTCAAGCTTTCAGAAACGTGATGGTTATTATTATCATTTTGCTATTATCGTTATGGAGTTTAAATGTGCTGAATTTTCAAGGCATTTCTGAAAACGGGGCGATTATTGCTCGGAATATTATTCAATCATTATTTGAACCCAATCTTGATGCATTCTTAAGTTTTGATGTTGATAGCGTTTGGTATTTGATGTTTGAAACTTTAGGAATTGCGCTTCTTGGAACGCTTCTTGGGGGTTTACTCTCATTACCCTTTGCGTTGTTGACTGCTAGAAATATTGTGGGTGAAAAAGCAAGTATCATCGGTACAACCACCCTTACGATTATTCGTACTTTTCCTTATTTTATTCTCGGCATTATGTTTGTGCGAGTTACAGGTCCTGGTCCATTTGCAGGGGTCCTTACCATTGCAGTTCTCTCCATTGGTATGACTGCAAAGTTATTTATTGAAGCGATTGAGGATATTGATAAGGGTATTCTTGAGGCCCTAGATGCTCAAGGTGCCAACTTGTTACAAAAAATACTTTACGGTGTCCTTCCACAACTAATGGCATCTTTTATATCAACGCTGATGCATCGTTTTGAAATAAATCTAAAAAACGCTACGGTATTGGGGTTAGTGGGTGCGGGTGGTATTGGTTTTACCTTAGTATCTGCAATGACTGCGTTTCGTTGGCATGATGCTGCAAGCGCTTTATGGGGAATTATTGTGTTTGTCCTCATCATTGAATTGCTTTCGAACATTATTCGAGAAAAACTAATTAAAGGTTAGGTTTTGTTGATTTGAAACAAGGCATGTTAATTATTCTATCGGGTCCTGCTCTTACTGGTAAATCAACGTTTTTAGGTTTGATTAACAAAGAAATTAAAATACTAAATATTATTTCAACAGATGACATTAGGATGGAGTTGTATCACAGTTATGACTTTAAACCAGAACGCGAAAAAGAAATATGGGATCTAACTTACCATCGTATTGAAGATTTATTGAATCGAGGTTCTTTGGTTGCGCTAGATGCAACCTTACGATCAATTGAGAATCGTGGAGCAATTGTAAATCGATTTAAGCACATTCCGATTGTGTACATTGCTTTTGAAAAACCCGAATTAGAAGTTTTGCTTGAACGAAATCGCACTCGTAAATGGAAGCAATTCCCAGAAGAGGCTATTTTGAAGATGTTTCATGATTATCAATTCCCAACTGAAATTGAAAAAACTTATTATTTTAAGGTGTTTGATGTACCATTTGCCGAATACTCAGATAAAATAAGAATCATCACAGATTGGTTAATAAAAAACTATGGATCCTAAACTACATCCTCTTGAATCCGATGAAGCAATGATGCTGATGCATCGTTTTTTAGCCGACGTCATTTTTGAATATCGCGAAAATGAAATCAAAGATTGGCTACAAGGATTAAACCATTCATCCATTCAAGCTATTTTAGACAAAGCCGGAAATGAAGATTTAAAAAAGAATGGTTTTATTATTCCTTTTACCTATCTGCATTATGCAGTCGTACCGAATCCCAGCTTGATCGATCAATTGAAAATTTGGTTACAACAACATCCTTTGATTCCACAAGACAATATCATTCTGCAAAAGACAAAATTAAACTTTGATCGTATCTTTAAAGGCAAAACTGAATTCATTTATGACCCTAATAACGGCGGTCATAAATCTTATTAATTAATTCAATAATGGTTGGTTTTTTTAGGTTTAAAGTTGTTAAATCTTTTTTTACTTCTTCATAGATAGATTCAATCATTGCTTTTGCTTTTTTTAATCCTAATTGACTGACGAACGTTGCCTTGTTTAGTGCCACATCAGATTTGGATTTTTGTAATTCTTTTTCAGTTGCAGTAATTTCAAGCACATCATCTTGGATTTGAAACATCAACCCTAAGTTCAGGCCAATCTTTCTCCATCGTTCTTCATCTTGTGGTGAAGCAATCATCGCTCCCATGCGAAAGGAAGCTTCAATGAGTTTTCCTGTTTTGTGGCGACTAATGAGTTTTAAATGCTCAACATCCGCTTGCTTACCTTCGGCTTCAATATCTAAGAATTGACCATAGACCATGCCGTTAAGTCCGGCTCGGGTTGCTAAAAGTTGTACAATCTTCACTTTTTGATGATCCTGGAGTTGTTTTGATTCTGTCACACGTTCAAAGGCATTCGTTAATAAACCATCTCCCAATAGGATTGCCGTTGCCTCATCAAACTGTTTATGAATCGTAGGGACACCATGTCTTAATCCATCATCATCCATCGCAGGCAAATCATCATGAATCAACGAATAAAGATGAATCATTTCAATACTCGTTGCGACATCGATATAAGTTAAAGGATCAATTCCGTAACTTTCAATCAAAGAAAGAACAACCAAGGGTCTGAATCTTTTACCCCCAGCTTTAACCGCATACATTGCCGCTGCTTTTAATGTTGAGGTTGGCAATCTTTCTAAAAATTGGATTAAGGATGCTTCAATAAGAGGTTTCATATTGGTTTTGATAAAGACGAAGGTATGATCATTTCTGCTGTCTTTAAATCTGCCACTCTTTTTTTGCCTAACACTAACATGATCATTTTTATTTCTTCAATAAATTGGGTAAGTTTTTCCACCGCTTGGTCATGGTTATAGTCTTTAACTAAGTGTAAGAAAAACCCTGATAAACCGACAATCTTGGCGCCAAGTGATAAACTTTTTACAACATCAAGTGGATTGCGAACACCGCCACTGGCAATCACCTTCATTTGCGAAAAGGCTTTAGCGTTAATTAATGATTGCACAGTTGATAATCCCCAATCATCAAAACTACTATATGGTTTTTCCCTACGTTGGTTTTCAATCACAGCAAAATTGGTTCCGCCTTGGCCCGCAAGGTCGATAAATTCAACACCGATGTCACTCAATTGCTTGATGGTTTTTGTACTCATTCCAAAACCAACTTCTTTAACAATGACAGGTACTACAAGCGTTTCTTTTATCGCTTGAATGGAGTTTAGTAGTCCGGAAAATTCACGGTCACCTTCTGGCATCACAACTTCTTGAACAACATTAATATGGATTTGTAAGGCATTTGCTTTTATTAATTGCACCGCTTTTTTTGCATTTTCAACTGATTGCCCAGCACCAACGTTAGCAATAACAAAACCCTGTGGATTAATTTGGCGAATAATTGTAAAAGACTCTGCTACCGTTGGATTTTTTAAAGCCGCAGTGACAGAACCAGTCGCCAAGGGAATATGAAAATGCTTGGCAAGCAAAGCAAAACGTTCATTTAAGACTTTGGCTTGGTCACTTCCACCTGTCATCGCATTAATATAGAAAGGTAAGGGAAAGGTTTGATTGAATAAAGAGACAGATAAATCAATTTCCGAAAGATCAATTTCTGGAAAAGCGTGGTGAACGAATTTGATAGCGTCAAAATCATTGGCTTTTGCGTTTTGAGCATATGCGAATTTAATGTGGTCGTCTTTTCGATTCATAATCAAATTATATCGGAAAGAATCACAAAGTTGAGTGATTTCATTTGCTTAGCAAACCATGATTGCTTTTGTTTGGCGATAAAAACAAGCATGCAATCGCCTCCTCCCGCTCCTGATAATTTCGCAACGCCACCGCCTTCATTGGCAACTTGAATAATTTTTTGCATATGTTCAGTCACCAGTCCTGCTTGCGATTGTTTTTCCAAATCCAATAAATGCTGCTGAAGTTTTTGAATCATGATGGGTTGAAAGCTTACCAGTAGATTTTGAACAAGTTGATTGCTCTTTTCCACCCACTTTTGACTTAGATATGGTTGGACTTTTTTGACCATCTGATGAGAATCGGCAGAACTGCCTGAATAAACAACGACCGGATGATCGATTGTTATTTCAACTGGTTTAATGATCAAACCTTCCCATTCAACATTGAGTAATTTATCAACGTGTAAAGTTTTAAGCATGTTGAACATATAAGGGGTGAATTTTTGATACAAAATAATTTGATTAAAACTACTACAAGCGAGATCACCAAATGAAGTATCGGGATAATTTTGGATGGTGGCAATGACGGCTAATTGATAGAGCATCAAAGGTGTATATGCAATTCCATAAAACTTTAATAAAGCGCCAATCACAGCCACGGTGATGGCGC
>JBEDEK010000089.1:0-2792 GCA_041175745.1 Bacillota bacterium
ACCTAAAGGTATTTTATTGATTGCGGAATGGATTGTTGTCACAGTTGAAAACCTAGTAAAAACAAATATGGGATATCATTTTCGCTTTCTTTCACCATACTTTCTATCGATTACCTTATACGTATTTATCGGATTTTTATTCGGTTTAACTGGTTTATCTTCACCTTTAAGCTATTACCTCAATACCTTTACAATCGTATTAATGTCATTCGTTCTTATTCATTTTACAGCGATCAAAACAAATGGTTGGAAATATTTCAAACGCTTTATTGAACCTTTTCCAGTGTTCTTGCCGATTAACTTAGTTTCGGTTTGGGCTCCACTTGTGTCGATGAGTTTTCGGATTTTTGGAAACATTCTTTCTGGATTCATTTTGATGTCATTAATTTATTTCTCATTAGGGCAATTATCTGATTGGATATTTTCTTTTTTACCAAGTGGTTTTTCATCACTTTGGTTGGCACCATTGATAGCGCCATGGTTCCATCTGTATTTTGATTTGTTCTCGGCGCTCATTCAAACCCTTGTTTTCATTTCTTTATCGATGCTTTTTATCGCTCAGGAAGGACCTGCGCGGCCTAGCAAAGATGAAGAGGAAAAACATGCAATGATTGCATGATATATAGAAAAGGAGAATCTATATGATCTTATCCGTGATGATGACGTTGGCTGCTCAAATTGCTGTTTTATCACCAGTCTTTGCTGACATCAATAAAGGATTGACCGGCATTGGGGCGGGATTAGCAGTCGGTTTGGCTGCGATTGGACCTGGTATTGGTGAAGGTCAAATCGTTTCCAGTGCGATTGAAGGGATGTCAAGAAATCCTGAAACCGCCGATAATCTTCGGGCAACAATGATTCTTGGTGTGGCATTAGACGAAACCACTGGTATTTATGGCTTATTAATTGCCATCCTTTTGATCTTTGTTTACTAAATCATGAAATTTCTGTTTTTGATTTTTACGGGACCTGTCGATCCCCAAAGTATTATCGATAAGTTGATTCCTTCTGGTATCTGGCCATTTATTGCCCAGCTACTATCAACTTTTGTGATGATATTGATTGTAAAGAGGTTTCTTTATCAACCAATTAAAAACATTCTTGTTCAACGAGCAAATTTTGTAAAGAAAACACTCGATGATGCAATCGCCAGAGAAAAACAAGCAGCTGCTCTTAAGTTAGCTTTAGAATCTGAAACTAAGAAAGTCCAATTATCTTTAAAGACGCTTCGTGAAGAAGCGCTTGAAGAAATTGAGTCTACAAAATCACAACTACTTTCTGATGCGCAAATTCAAGCTAATCGAATTAAAGACAAAGCGACTTTGGAGATTTCACAAGCAAAATCCCAAGCTTTATTAGACATCGAAAAAGAAATTGTCAATGTTGCTTTAGATGCATCTAAGAAAGTTTTACAACGTGAATTAACCAAACAAGATAATGATAGAATCGTTGAGGACTTTATTAAAGGATTAAGGAATTAATGGATAGCATTGCTTCAAGATACGCTTTAGCGTTAACTAAAATCGCCAAGGAATCAGGTCAATTAGTGGCCTCACTTGAAGTTTGCCAACAAGCACTTATTCTTTTTGAACTTGAACCTGCCTTTACAAAATTTTTAGCAAATGAATTCTATACTAAAGAAGATAAGTTTAAATTCATTGATCGTATTTTCCCAGAAAATGATTGGTTGTTTCTTGGTAATTTTATAAAATTTACGCTTGTCAAACATCGCATTAATAATGTTCAATCGATTCTCAAAGAAGCAATTGAATCCATTCAACATGAATTGAAGACTCAAGATGGCATCGTTTATTCTGTTAGTCCACTCACGCAAGAGCAAATCAGTAAGTTAGAGATTGCTTTAAAAGCGTATTACGGTTATCCAGTGACTTTGCAAAATCTTTTGAAAACCGATCTGATTGGTGGGATTTTGTTAGACATTCAAGGAAAAGTATTCGATGCATCCATGGTTGAAAAATTGAATAATCTCCGTCAAAGATTATTGAAACGAGGATAGGTTATGAAAATAAAACCCGAAGAAATCTCAAGTCTTATCAAGGAGCAAATTCAATCTTTTAATCAACCATTTAGCGAAACAGATACTGGAAAAGTAATCTCAGTTGGTGATGGCATTGCTTTGGTATATGGTTTAGAAAAAGCGATGATGAATGAACTCGTGCTTTTTTCAAACGATATTTATGGTCTGGTATTAAACCTTGAAGAAGATCATGTTGGGATTGCGTTATTATCCACCACTCAATCCATCAAAGAAGGGGATATTGTCAAACGGACAAAACGGACGGTAGAAGTTCCAGTTGGCGATGCCTTACTCGGTCGTGTTGTCAACGCCTTAGGTCAACCGATAGATAATTTAGGACCGATTAAAACGACAAGTTTTAGACCGGTTGAACGTATTGCTCCTGGAGTTATGACCCGGGAACCTGTTAACACACCATTACAAACGGGGATCATGGCAATCGATGGTATGATTCCGATTGGTCGGGGTCAACGTGAATTAATTATTGGCGACCGCCAAACTGGCAAAACGGCGATTGCGATTGATACAATCTTGAATCAAAAAGATCAAAATGTTTTGTGTATTTATGTCGCTATCGGTCAAAAGAATTCCACCGTTGCAAATATTGTTGAACGCTTAAAAGCGAGTGGAGCAATGAAATATACCACCGTGGTTGCAGCTTCTGCTTCTGAAATTGGCACCTTACAATGGTTAGCACCATTTTCCGGTACTGCCATCGGTGAAGAATGGTTAGAATCAGGCAAAGATGTATTGA
>JBEDEK010000090.1:0-3090 GCA_041175745.1 Bacillota bacterium
AATCAATTCTTAAGGATGCAACCCTCAGATTTAACCATGAATCAAGATACAGTCCTAAGCTTATTTAATACTTTGTATTTGAAAGCAAATTGGTTGGAAACCTATAATCGCCTTCCTCAACGCGGCAATTTTACAAATTCGATTAATAACACGACGATGACTGGTGTTTCATACATGCAAAAAGAAACCCAAGAAACACTTTATTTAGATCAACCTAATTTTACGATAGGTGTTGATGAAGCCTATGGAGATTACCGTGTTGTTTATGTTTTACCTAAAGGATCGTTAACTCCAATTGATTTATTAAGCGAAGCTCATTTTAATTTAATTCGTTCTGCTTTAACCCAAACGAATCAAAATGAACGCATACTTTTAACCATCCCCAAATCTTCGACAAAAGTTAAATTGGATTTAAAAGAAAACTTACTGCAAGTCGCTCCTGAAATTTCCACTTTATTTTCACCTGATGAAGCTGACTTATCGAATGCCCTTCCAGACGCATATGTGCAAAATCTAATTCAGCATGTCCGCATTGATTTTTTAGAGGATGGGATGGAAGCTGCAGCGATTACGGAAGCAGATGTTGGTGTCACTTCTATACCAACACCAGCAAAAGTCTCGTTAACACTAGATCGGTCTTATTTATATTTTGTGGTTAATGGTCAAGGTTTAATCTTATTTTCAGGGGTGATAAATCAACCCTCCTTTTAGACTAAGCGTATGGGCGAATTGGTATGTTTCCTTGGCGAAAGGTTTATAATGATGGTTTGAGGAAAACCATATGGACCGAAAGCATATCATCATTAAAGAAGCACGAGAAAACAATTTAAAGTCGATTAATTTAACTTTACCTAAAGATCAATTAATTGTGTTTACAGGTTTGTCTGGTAGTGGAAAAACCACACTTGCTTTTGACACGATTTATATGGAGGGTCAACGGAGATATGTCGAATCTTTGTCGAGTTATGCTCGGCAATTTTTAGGCAATGTTGAAAAACCTGATGTCGAATCGATTGAAGGTTTATCACCTGCGATTTCCATCGACCAAAAATCCACCTCTCACAATCCACGTTCAACCGTCGGCACCGTTACTGAAATTTATGATTATCTTCGCTTACTCTTTGCTCGTGTAGGCGTGCCTTATTGCCCAACCCATCAAGAACCTATTTTGTCTTTTACCACCACTCAAATTGTGAATGTGATGAGTCAATTACCTTCTCAAACGAAATTACAAATTCTTTCACCACTCGTGCAAAACGAAAAAGGTACGCATAAAGATACCTTAACTAAAATTAAAACTTCAGGTTTTGAACGGGTCAGAGTCGATGGGACTTTTTATCGGCTTGAAGAGGTCCCAGCGTTGGACAAAAATAAGAAGCATTCCATTGATATTGTGATAGATCGGTTGGTGTTAAATGCAGAATCAAGAACGCGTTTATTTGATGCTGTTACCTTGGCATTGGATTGGTCTAAAGGATATGTGGTGGGCCATGATGGTCATCAAGATCATTTATTTTCCTCCCATCATGCTTGTAAGTATTGTGGCTTTTCAGTTCCAAAATTAGAACCAAGACTCTTTAGTTTTAATGCACCAAGTGGTAGTTGTCCTGATTGCCATGGTCTCGGAATCAAACGAGAAGCGGACATCATTCGCATGGTTCCAGATCAAACGCTATCGATTCAGCAAGGAGCGATTACGTTCTTTAAAAACATGATAGGCACTCCGAACTTATACTGGCAAGAATTTAAAAAACTTTGTGAACTCTATCAAATCCCTCTTGATGTTCCTTATCAAAAATTAACCAAAGACCAACAAAAAGTAATTTTATTTGGTTCGCCAAAAATGCATCAGTACCAATTACGATCTGCTTCGGGAAACATTATCAATCGATTTGATTTTATCGAAGGTATTAAAGCAAAATTAGAACGACTATACAATGAAACACAATCAGAAATGATGCGAGAATTTTATGAAAAGTACTTCACCGATCGCGAATGCACCACGTGTAAAGGTGCTCGATTAAATCCTCAAGTGTTAAGCGTGAAGGTTGGCAAAAAGAATATTGATGAATCTACACGATTATCCATGCATGAATTTATCGAATGGATGCAACAAACAGAAAAAGCGATGACAGAAACGGAGCGCACGATAGCGCGTTTGGTCATTAAAGAGATTTTATCGCGTGCAGGTTTTTTAATGAATGTTGGTTTAGATTATTTAACGCTTTCAAGAATGGCGATGACGTTGTCCGGTGGTGAAGCCCAACGCATTCGCTTAGCAACCCAAATTGGATCTCAGCTCACTGGTGTTTTATATGTATTAGATGAACCGAGTATTGGATTACATCAACGCGATAATCGGCGATTAATTAATACACTCAAGACTATGCGAGATTTAGGTAATACCGTGATTGTTGTTGAACACGATGAAGAAACCATGCGAGAAGCAGACTTTATTGTTGACATTGGCCCAGGTGCGGGTGCGCTTGGTGGCGAAGTCGTTGCCCAAGGTAAGATTGAAGATATCATTCAAAGTCCGCGTTCGATTACAGGCCAATATTTATCAGGGCAAAAGATGATCCCTGTGCCTAAATCCCATCAAAAAGGCAACGGAAAAAGTATTGAAATATTAGGGGCAAAGGCAAACAATTTAAAAAATATCAACGTCTCTATTCCTCTTGGTAAAATGGTGGTTGTCACCGGTGTATCAGGTAGTGGAAAGTCCACATTAATCAATGATATTTTATATCAACAAATTCTTAAGGAACTCAATGATGCTGATGTCACTCCAGGCGAACACCGGCGCATTGAAGGTCTTCAACATTTAGATAAAGTGATTAACATTTCTCAAGAACCTATCGGCCGTACCCCTCGTTCGAATCCTGCCACTTATACGAAAGTCTTTGATGAAATTCGTGATCTATTCGCTGAAACCTTAGAAGCAAAAGCAAGAGGTTTTGATAAAGGAAGATTTTCCTTTAACGTTCCTGGAGGTCGTTGTGAAGCTTGCCAAGGCGATGGTGTGAAACGGATTCCGATGAATTTCTTACCGGATGTTTATGTCAAATGTGAAGCATGTGAAGGTAAACG
>JBEDEK010000091.1:0-2710 GCA_041175745.1 Bacillota bacterium
GATTTAACTCATTATGTTTTTCTTGATGGTAAAGAAAATGAAAAACATATTTGGTATCAGTTAGAGGGTTATGACAATATCAAAACTATACGATTAGAAGAAAACGTAGGCAAAGGTTGGTATGGCCATCGCGTCTATGCGGCTTGCTCTTTTCTGGTCAATGCTGATATAATCTGTTATCTTGATGAGGACAATTGGTACGAACCAGATCATGTTCAGAAACTAGTTGATGTTATCAAAGACGGAAATGATTGGGCTTATTCTCTCAGAAAAATCTATGATAAACAAGGCAACTTTCTATGTGAAGATAATTGTGAATCATTGGGTAAGTGGCCGGTTTATTTCAATGACCAAGTAAATCATATCGACACCTCATCATTTGCAGTTAAACGTGATGCAGCATTGAGGATTGGTCATGCGTGGTATGGTCAATGGGGAGCAGATCGTCAATTCTTTATGAACTTGGCTAAAAACTTTCCAAAGTTTGATTGTAGTAGAGAGCATACAATGTGTTACCGACTTGATGGTAATCCAAATTCAGTAAACAAAGAATTTTTTGATAAAGGCAACGCTGCCAGCGAGCAGAAATATAACGGTAAATTTCCATGGAAAGAAAAACGGCTCTCATCACCGGGGGATCAGGTTACCTTGGTGTTCATCTAGCAAAATCCCTCCACAAACAAAACTGGAATGTAATCTCTCTCGACCGCAGAGTATCGACATGCAAGTACATTGATTTGCAGTATAATGTCGATGTTCGTAATCGTGGGATTTTTCATAAAATATTTGAAACGCATAAAGTGAATGCGGTGTTTCATCTTGCAGGTTTGATTGAGGTTGGAGAATCATTTAAGTACCCAACGGAATTCTATGACATCAATGTTGGTGGAACTTGTAATCTCTTACATGCAATGAAAATGCATAACGTAGAAAACATCATCTATTCTTCTTCAGCTGCGGTCTATAAAACGCAAGAAAAATGTCTGAACGAAAACGATGAAATTGCAAACAACTCTCCTTATGGATATACAAAATATTGTGCTGAGAGTGCAATTCGTGATTCTGGAATTAAACATTTGATTTTTAGATATTTCAATTTGGCTGGTGCCGATCCAGATGGTGAGATGGGTGAGGCACATGATCCAGAGACACACTTAATTCCGAGAATCATTCAAAACCTAAATAATTTCGATGTTTATGGATCAGACTACCCAACGCCAGATGGATCGTGCCTTCGTGACTATGTGCATGTATCTGATGTGGCCTCTGCCCATGTGGATGGGGCTAATTATATCATTAGCGGAGGGAAAAGCACCTGTCTCAATTTGGGAACAGGTGTAGGTTATTCCGTATTAGAAATAATTGCCCATATTGAAAAACTTGCCGGACAAAAGATTGCCTATAATCTTAAAGACAGAAGATCCGGAGACCCTCCTCGTTTAGTTGCCGATATCAAGCTTGCCGAAAGAGTATTGAATTTCTATCCAAAACATGATATACTGAACATCCTTGAAACAGCTTACAAATGGCATACAAAAAAATGAACCAATCTAAAGATACTAATTTTGTTCCGGCAGAAGATCGTATCAACGCAGGACTTTTAGAAAACCATATTCATTTCCTTTACGGTGAAATCGGTGAAGAAAATATTATGGATACGATCTATTGGATCACCTATGAGAATTTGCAAGAAGGTGATTATCCACTTACTCTCTATATCAACTCTGATGGTGGATCGCTTCAGGATGCGTTTGCCTTGATTGATGTGATGAAGAAGTCTAAGAAACCTGTGCAAACGATTGGACTTGGTTCCATTTGTTCTTCTGCATTTATGATTTTTGCCTCTGGTGCAAAAGGCCATCGTTACATTAGTCCTACCGCATCGATCATGTGTCATCAATATTCTGATGGTCTAACTGGTAAATACCACGACATCAAGGCAACAGCCAAAGAACACGAACTCATCAATAATAGAATGGTGAATATTCTTAAAGAATGTACTGAATTGAATACTACAATGATTAAAAGAAAACTTTTGCCGCCAAGTGACGCCTACTTTACGGCACAAGAATTAATCGACTTAGGCGTAGCAGATCATATCTTTTAAGGAGGTTGTAAAAACTAAAATGTTATCAGGCGGAAAAAAGTATCAGAAAACGGTTAAAACAAAATTCAGAAAAAATAAAGAGAATTTTGAGAACCAAAAGTTGGGCAAGCAGAGACACCACGATAAATCATTCTATCGTCTAGCAAAAGAGGAAAAGGAAGAACATGTCGTATCGTGAAGACATCAAAAGGAAAATCCGTGAACTTGAAAAATTCATCGAGATGGCTGAAGGAAGCAAACAAGAATTAACGCATGAATTGAATCGCTTAAAATTCATAGAGTGGGAAGAAGATGTGAATTATGAGCGAAACCAACAATTGCTTAAAGGTTAGTACTCACTAACTTAGTGTTGTTTTTTGGCAACATTACCGCTTGACAAGGCTTCGGTAATGGTATATAATTGTCATTATGGAAATTCTCAAAGAAGTCACACAATGGGATGTCGAATATCGGCAGCCTAATCACACTTATCTGGTTAATAAAAAAGGCCAGATAATCGCATATGCCAAATGGCATTCAAAAGAAATTATGATATTCAAATCCAGAACAAAACTGGATAAACGATATCGTAAATTTGAAAAATCAAATCACAAAGAATTATCT
>JBEDEK010000092.1:0-3074 GCA_041175745.1 Bacillota bacterium
CTTAACATCTGTGGATTGTTTAACCAGGTTTGTTGAAACATAAAAAAGTTTCGCCAATCAAAAGATTCAAAATCATTAAAAATGGAAATAAATGAAAGCACAACTCCTAATCCAATTGAGAAAAGTAAAAAAGTGAGACTAAAAAGAGAGGAGCTTCGTGATGTACTCACCTTGGTTTTATTTTGTTTGATTTGCATTGTCTTGATTTCATTTTAACGAAACTAGAGTAAAATAGTAAGGTATGTCGAGTAAACTTATTCAACTTAAGACATTAAAACACTATCTCAAACAAAAAGATGTCAAAAAATTGAGAGCACTCTTTGATCGTTTTCATATTATTGACCTTGCGACGTTAGTCAATCACCTTGATCATCCAGAAGATTTACTCTTTATCTTCAGAACCTGCAATTCTGATCATACCGCGGAATTATTTTCTCACTTGTCTACCGAACAACAAGAAAAGCTTATTCATATTTTTACTGATAAGCAGTTAATTGATCTTTTAAACAACTCTTACCAAGATGATATTGCGGACTTTCTATCTGATATGCCGGCTAACTTAGTTTCAAAAATTCTCAAAGTTGCAGATCCCTCACTTCGTCAAGAAATTAATGTATTACTCAATTACAAGCCTAATTCCGCTGGTAGTATTATGACAACTGAGTATATTACCATTCCTGAAAATTCTACGATTGGAGAAGCGTTAGAAAAAATTAGAAAAACAGGAAGAGATAAAGAAACCATATACTCAAACTTTATTGTCGACCAAAATCGTTTCCTAAAAGGAATTATTTATATTGAAGATGTGGTTTTTCATGAATCAAATCAACTTGTTAACGACGTTATGAATCAAGACTTCATTTTTTGCCAAGTCCACACCGATCAAGAAGAAGTTTCACAATTATTTAAACGCTATGATTTATCTGTTATTCCAGTGTTAAATGAATCCAAACATTTAGTAGGGATTATTACGATTGACGATATTGTGGATGTCATTGAAAAAGAAGCCTCTGAAGATATTTTAAAAATGGCTGCGGTTCAACCAATCGATGACCAATATCGTCTTATTAAACCTACTGCAATTGTTATGAAATCAATTCCATGGATATTCGGATTAATGGTGATTGGCGCAATTTCAACCTTCACCATCAACCAGTTCCAAGGTATTTTAGAAAGTGTCGTAATCCTTACTGCTTTCATTCCCGGCATCATGAATACGGGTGGTAATACTGGGAATCAATCAGTAGCAATCATTACACGCGCCATTGCAGTTAAAGAAATAACGATCAAGGATTTCCAATTTGTGATTCGTAAAGAATTAAAGGTATCAATCTTCACAGCCTTGCTAACCTCAATTTTTACATTCTGCTTCATTTTTTTTGAGTTAGCAATTGGATTTATACGATTGCCATTAGACATGGGTTTGCTTATGTATCAACCTGGATGGTGGTTATTCATCATTAGAATTTCTGGATTGGTAAGTCTGACGTTGCTAATTTCAATCATTATTTCAAAAATGCTAGGAAGTCTTATTCCTTTATTAGCGCTAAAACTTAATAAAGACCCTGCTGTCATGTCATCTCCTTTTTTAACTACGATAGTGGATTTTAGTACTCTCCTTATTTATTTTGTTCTCGCCAACTTTTTATTCAATTTCTTTTAATTTTCAAGGGGTTTAGTTATAATACTATTCGCGCAGGTATGGCGAAATTGGTAGACGCGTACGTTTGAGGGGCGTATGGGGTAACCCATGGGAGTTCGAGTCTCCCTACCTGCACCAAACAAAAAAAAAAACCCGCATTAGCGGGTTTTTATTTTTTACCAAGGCAATTCAATATGTGGGAACCAGACAGGATTGGTTGTAGCAAGCGCCCCAAGTCCACCTTGTGCTTGATAGTTCCAATCTGGGGATTTTTCGCCCTCGGATTTGGTAGGATACCCTTTTGTGCCCCATCCATTTAATTTTGCTTGCTGCTCAGCGAATCTCAAGAAGGTTAAATAAGGGACATCACGGTCGGTCAGCGCTAAATCACTAGCTCCATAAGATAATCCGACATTTTCAGATAATCCTTCGCGAATGATCAGGAATTGGGCAAGTTGACCATTGACCCAAATTAGACCTAAATTACGATTATTAACTTCTTTTAAAGCCCCACCAGGAATGGATTGGACATAAAAAGTTGAGTTTTGCTTGTTTCTCATGATGTATTCTTTGTGATACTTACTGGCGACATATCCCCAAGGTTCTGCATTGGTATAACTTCCATCAACTTCCGGTGTATTAATGTAATAGTATCTAACGGATCCACCGGGAAAACCGTTTCCCGCAGAAAAGAAAGCCGTATCTCCATCAGCAACTGAGGAATTATAGGTGATGACAGCACCACCGCCACCAGTCGCGGTACTTCCGGGTTCGACATAAGGTAAGGCTTTGTATCGCTCCTCTAATTGCGGCCCTGCATACAATTGGTCAAAGGTTTTAATTTGATGGTTATCATTGCCTAAACTTTGAAAGTAATCAGGAATATAGCGAATAAATGAAAAATCATCATATTCAACACTTGCCTGATATTGATCTAACGTCCCTAATCGAATCATGGTCACATTTTTAGAATAATCTAAGTCCGAACCTAAATAACCCATAACGTCGATTGGATAAGTTTGATAAATCAATTCCATGTAATCATTACCATTAAAAGGCAAGGACCCGTTTTGATAGACATAATCAAAGGAAATAGGTATATTTTCAATCGTTTGATTAGCACTACCAATCAAATAATAATCTTGAGCATCAATCAAACCTTGTAATGGTATAGAAGCGGTAACCTCTAGAGATCCATTAGAATAAAAGTCAATGCGAATGTCGTTAAGATCAACAGGTGATTCACTAGCATTATAAAGTTCGATGACATTATTTCTCGAGGCCGTAGCTGTGATAACCTTAGAAAATACTAAATTAGGTAAGACGAGAGCTTCCGAACTTGGAATTTCACTAATCGTAGTACTAGAAACAATAGAGGATAATGACTCCGTTGGATTCACACATGAGGTAAGAAAAAGAACGGTATTAAAAA
>JBEDEK010000093.1:0-2625 GCA_041175745.1 Bacillota bacterium
TTTAAAGCTTGTTCTCTTACTTCTAATGTATCAGCAAGAATCATTTTACGAACATAGAAAATTCTTTCTTTGTCAAAGAACATATGTTCTGTACGGCATAGACCGATACCTTCTGCACCAAACTTTAAGGCAGTTTCTGCATCTTTTGGTGTATCGGCATTGGTACGAACTTTTAAAGTACGGTATTCATCAGCCCAAGTCATGATACGACCGAAGTAACCAGTTAAACCAGCTTCAACGCGAGCGATATCACCTTCGTAGACCATACCAGTCGAACCATCGATAGAGATTGTGTCTTTCGTTGTGTAAGTTTTATTTCCAAATTTGACAGTACCTTTGTGTTCGTCGATGACGGCAGTGCCAACACCAGCAACACAAGTCTTACCCATACCACGGGCAACAACAGCAGCGTGTGAGGTCATCCCGCCACGAGCAGTTAAAATACCTTGCGCGGCCACCATGCCTTCGATATCTTCAGGTGAAGTTTCAGCGCGAACAAGAATGACTTTTTCACCAGCTTCTCCACGCTTGGCAGCGTCTTCAGCAGTAAATGAAATCTTTCCAGTTGCAGCACCTGGTGATGCAGGTAAACCTTCACCAATAGGTGTCATCGTTTTAATCGCTTTAGGATCAAAACTTGGGTGGAGTAAAGTGTCTAATGATTTTGGATCAACACGCATCACGGCTTCTTCAGGAGTGATAACTTTTTCATCCACTAAATCGCAAGCAATCTTTAAAGCTGCGGCAGCAGTACGCTTACCGTTGCGGGTTTGTAAGAAGTAGAGTTTACCTTCTTCAACGGTAAATTCCATATCTTGCATATCTTTATAATTACTTTCAAGAATCTTAACAATATCCAAGAAATTTTGATAAACCTTAGGTTGTGTTTTTTGTAGATGTTCAACAGGTAATGGTGTACGAATACCAGCGACCACGTCTTCCCCTTGAGCATTGGGTAGATATTCAGCAAAGAGTTTCTTTTCACCAGTAGATGGCGAACGTGAGAATGCCACACCTGTACCTGAAGTATCACCCTTGTTACCGAACACCATGGATTGAACGTTAACAGCGGTACCCCATTCATATGGAATGTTGTTCATTTTGCGATAAACGTTAGCCCGTGGGTTGTCCCAAGAACGGAAAACCGCTGTGATGGCTTCAATTAATTGTACTTTAGGATCATTGGGGAAATCTTCACCAAAAACCTTCTTATAATAATCTTTATACTTTTTAACTAATGCTTTTAAATCTTCTGCACTTAATTCGGTGTCTAACTTTACACCCTTTTTATGCTTCATTTCTTCAAGCATTTTATCCATTTCAGTACGACCATGATTTTTCGCAATGTTGGTGTACATCAAAATAAAACGACGATAGGAGTCGTAGGCGAATCTTTCGTTATTAGTTTCTCTAGCAACCACTTCAACCGTTGTGTCATTTAAACCCAAGTTTAAGACGGTGTCCATCATACCAGGCATCGAAACTCTAGCGCCGGAGCGAACGGAAACTAAAAGTGGGTTTTTATTTCCACCAAAATTTTTCTTTGTATCTTTTTCCACAACGGTAATTGCGTCATAGATTTCTTGAATTAATTCTTTAGGAAGTTTTTTCTTACTTGCATAGTATAAGTTGCAAGCTTCTGTGGTGACGGTAAATCCTTCTGGAATCGGAATTCCCATCAAAGTCATTTGGGATAAACCCAAACCCTTACCACCAAGCAGGTCTTTACCCATACCTTTGGTTTTTTTGAAGTTATAGACGTACTGTTTGGTTGCCGCCATAAGTGCTCCTTTTTTTGCATCCACGCGTTTTTGAGGTGGGATGCTCGCGAGTAAAATAATATCACAATCCTTTTTAACCTTCCATATAATCGAATAGATAAAACCCGTGAAATCTCGTTATAATGTTTTTAACGAAATTCATGAATAGTAAAACCGAATCTCTTGCCTTAACCATCGACTTTGGAACTCAATCCGTTCGTGTTAGTATTTTTAATCGACAAGGAGAAATACTAGCGATTAAGAAACATGTTTACCAACCAACCTATGAATCATCCAAACCCGGGTACGCTGAACATGATGCTTCTTTTTATTGGGATAACCTTAAAAAAGTCACGTTTGAACTCAAAAAAGACCATCCCGAATTATTAAGGCAAGTTACGACTGCTGCCATGACCGTCTTCCGAGGCACAGCGATTATGTTAGATCAAGATAAAAAGCCAGTTAGAAAAGTGATTTTATGGTTGGATCAAAGACTTGCCAAATTCGAACCCTTCTCCTTATTTCACAACATTGCATATCATTTTCTTGGTTTATACCAAACAGCAAAACTAAACTCACGACGAACCATGGCTAGATGGGTAAGACAAAACGAACCCGAAACATGGAAACGGGTGCGGTATTATGTCGCCCTATCAACGTACTTTAATTATTTATTAACTGATCAACTCACCGATAGTGCTGCTAACATGATTGGTCATTATCCTTTGGATTTTATTACAAGTAAATGGTACAAACCCACTCATGTCAAAGCTGCTGTATTTAACATTCCTTTATCCATGTTAGTCCCATTAAAAAAACCAGGCGATTTATTAGGTCGTATCACCAAAAAAGCATCCGCTGAACT
>JBEDEK010000094.1:0-2740 GCA_041175745.1 Bacillota bacterium
ATTTCATTGAGTTTATGTGAAATAAATAGAATAGACTTACCTTCTAGCTTTAGGTTTTTTAATATTTTCATTAACTCTTCAATTTCTTGAGGGGTTAAGACTGCCGTGGGTTCATCAAAAATGAGAATGTCATTTTTACGATAGAGCATTTTTAAAATTTCAACACGTTGTTGCATACCCACTGAAATATCTTCAATTTTTGCATCAATATCGATCGCTAATTTATATTGAGTCGAAAGTGCTAAAATTTCTCTTTTTGCCTTTTGTCTATTAATCACAACACCACTCATCGGTTCTGCACCCAGGAGAATGTTGTCTAAGACACTAAACACATCGACAAGTTTAAAATGTTGATGCACCATGCCGATACCATAATGATTGGCATCGTTAGGATTTTTAATAGTAATCACTTGTCCATTCTTTTTGATTTGGCCACTTTCGGGAATGTACAAACCAAAGAGAACGCTCATTAATGTCGATTTACCAGCACCATTTTCACCAAGCAAAGCATGAATCTCTCCCTTTGCTAATTCAAGGTGAATTTGATCATTGGCAATGACACCAGGAAAAACCTTGGTGATACCAAGCATTTCAATAATGGGTTGTGGTTGTTTTTGATTCATACTTTCATTTTACAAAAAACACAGGGTGCAAAACACCCTGTGTTTATTAAATTTAGAAACTATACTTAGGCAACGAATGTCACTTCAACTCTTGTCATGACACTGTCGTAAGCTTCGACTTCTTCTAAATCAGCTCCAGTAACGGTAGAACCATCAAGGATTAAATCAACTGTTCTCGTACCATCAGCTAATTCACCATAGATGACTTCATATTCAGCTACAGTATAGTTTTCAAAACCCCATGATGTTTCATCAGTTGGTAAACCAACACCATCATTTGAGGCATCTAAGACCCATACTTCACCACCTGGGAATTCATCAGCATAGTAGGCTTCCAAAGCTTGAACAACGGAAGTTCCTAAACCTTTCATTGCTGAGGTAATCACGGTATCAGATAAGTTTGCACCACCTGGACCTTGGTTCACGTCAACACCGATCACTTTTGTACCAGCTTTTTCTGCTTCGGACATAACGGACAAACCAACTGCACCACCTGCGGCAAAAATGACTTCTACGCCGCTTTCAAACATGGTTTCTGCAGTTGCAGCGTTTTCTGGCGTATCGGCAAAATCACCCGTATAGTGATATTGGATTGTCACTTCAGCGTTTTCATCAGTAGCAGCAGCTTGGGCACCAAGCATAAAGCCGACACCAAACTTCACAACCGCAGGAACCGCCATACCACCCATGAATCCTAAAGAACGGAATCCATCAGCAACTGCAGCATAACCTGCTAAATAACCAGCTTGTTGTTCAGCATAAAGAATGGATAAGACGTTTTCTTCTTGACGGAATTCAGAATAATCCGCACTGTGTGGGACACCATCAAGCAAGATAAAGCTCACATCTGGATGTTGATCTTGGGCTAAGAAAATGGGTGTTTCGAATAAGAATCCTGGCGTGACAACGACTTTGGCACCACCTTCGATGGCTAAATCGATCGTGTTGACATATTCGGTGTTATCAACGGCAGTTGGTTTGTAGTATTGATAAGTTTTGTTGGCCTCTTCAGCAAATTCTACAACACCTTCCCAAGCACCTTGGTTAAAGGACTTGTCATCGATATCACCGACGTCTGTAACGAGGGCGATTTCATAGGTTGTGGGACCGCATGAAGCAAGTAACATTGAAAAACCTGCAACAGCAAGCATAGCGACTGTGGTAAATTTTTTCATTTTTTTCCTCCTTTAAATGAAATTACCTTGGCATGAGAGATAGTTTTCCTTGAATTTAGCCTCATTCAAGAAATACAAATCTTCTTAACCAATATTAATAATTTCATTATAACCAAGAGTTCTAAAATTTTAGCAAAGTTGAATTGTAAATTTTTTTCACTGAGTCTTTACATTTCTTTAACTTAAGTTTGGTAAAATGTTTTTAATATTGAGGATAGTTTGCTCTGCAAATGAAAAGCAAAGGAGATCCTTCATGGCAAAAAAGATTTTAGTGGTTGAAGATGAAGCATCTTTAGCTAAAATATTAAAATTTGACCTTGAAACAGCTGGATTTTTAGTCAAAACAGCATTAAATGGTACAGAAGCTTACCGTTTAGTTCAAAAAGAATCTTTCGATTGTTTAGTGATTGATTGGATGTTACCCAGCATGAATGGGATTGAATTAATTAAAAAGCTTAGGGCGGAAAAGAATAAAGCCCTATTTGTTATGTTAACGGCTAAAACCTCAGAATTTGATGCGATTGAAGGTTTGGGATCGGGTGCAGACTTATTTCTTAAAAAGCCGATTTCAAATCGTGAACTCATTGCCCAAATCAAAGCATTATTGGGTCACTTTAAAGAAGATAAATCAAACGAAAGTGACATGTTAACTTTTGGAGATATCGCCTTAGATTTAAAGCAATATAAGGCAACCATTAAAGGAAAAGTCATTGAGTTAACCAAGATGGAGTTCGATTTACTTAAGTTTTTTATTATCAATAAAGAACATGCGCTTTCTAGGGATGCTATTTTAAATTCTATTTGGGGTTTTAACTATGATGGAACCACTCGCATCGTTGATGTTCACGTTTACAATTTAAAGAAAAAACTTGAAAATTCTGCTTGTTTCTTTAAACCCGTTCGTGGCGTAGGATATTCTTTACTTTTAAAGTAAAATAATCC
>JBEDEK010000095.1:0-5461 GCA_041175745.1 Bacillota bacterium
GCATTATGCAACTAACCGCTAGGAAACAAATTAGAAAACTAACCATTCATAGTATGTTTATTGCCATGATCGTCATTATGGGATTCGTCCCATTTCTTGGATTTTTGCCAATTGGTGCAGGCGTCTCCATTACCATCATTCATATGCCTGTTTTGTTAGGTGCGGTTTTATTATCGACCCGTTCGTCTACTTTATTTGGTTTAACTTTTGGGGTGGTTTCCTTATTAGTTGTGCTAACGAATCCTACACCTTTACCAACAGACTTATTTTTCATTAATCCGATGATTTCTATTTTTCCCCGAATTATTTTTGGTTTATTTGCTGGATTCATTTTGACTTTTGCTAAACGATTTGAAGGTCCTTTTCAATGGTTGGCCATTAGTATCGGTGCATTTGTATCAACGGTTTTTCATACGGTGCTTGTTTTATCCATGCTTTGGATATTTGAAAGTACTGCCTTCGTTGAATCATTTGGTAATCTTTTCAATTTAATTTGGTTTATTCTTAGTCTCAACGGACTTTTAGAAGCATTACTTGCAGCATTCATCATTCCAGTTCTCTATTTAACGTTAAATAACATTCGGTCCTTAAGACGGTTTTTAAATCAAGATTAGGAGGATGCAAACATGGCATCACAATTTTCTCAATTTCTAAAGAGTTACCATCAAGAAGCGATTCAACAATTACAACGTTGGATTCAAATTCCTTCCATTCATGATGAAAAGACAATTTCCAAAGGTAAACCTTATGGGGAAACCGTATATCAAGCATTACAGTTTATTGGAAAACTGGCTGAGAAAGACGGATTTCAAGTCGACTATTGTGACGGTCATGTAACCGAAATTACTTTTGGAACTGGACCTCAAATTGCAGTATATGCCCATAGTGACGTGGTGCCGGTTGCAGAGGGTTGGAAGCATCCACCATTTGGCGCTGTCATTGAAAACGACCGGATGTATGGACGTGGAACCAGTGATGATAAAGGTCCCGCCTTGGCTTCGTATTACGCTCTTAAAATGTTAAAAGATAAAAAATTAATTCAAGGTTTCCAAGTCAAACTCGTGATTGGCGGTAACGAAGAAAAAGGTAGTGGTTGTTTAAAGTACTATTTTCATCAATTAAGGAAACCATACGCAGTGGCTGGATTTACACCAGATGGTAACTTCCCTTTAATTTATGGTGAAAAAGGTATCAGTAATTTTGAAATATCTGGCCATGTTCATCTTCGCGGTATTCATTCGATAAAAGCAGGTATTGTGGCTAATTCAGTCATCGATAAAGCCGTTGCGGTTGTCGATACTTTATTTTCATTAGAACGGGCATTAAATCAATTTGGCTTTCCTCATGAAGTCAAAGTAAATGGATCTAAAACAACCATTACTTTTCACGGAAAAGCGGCGCATGGTTCTTTACCTCAATTGGGTAAAAATGCAGGCACCGCCTTGCTTTCTTTTTTAGCCAAAGCCTTTCCTCAAGAACCCTTGAACACCATTGCTAAACAATATGAAGACTTTACAGGTAAAAATTTAGGCATTGATGCTAAAGCGCCATTATTAAAGGAAACCACCAATAATATTGGACTCATTTCATATGATGGTCATCATTTTTCTTTAGTCGCAAACTACCGTTATCCCGAATCTGTGAAGTATGAAGAAGTCGAAAAGAAGATGAAGTCAATCACGCCTTTACCTCTTCAATTTAAGACATTATCAACCTCACCTATGCTCGTATTTGATCCAAAAACCCCCATGATACAAACCCTATTAAAAGCCTATCAAGAAGAAACCGGCGATAAAGTAACGCCCATCATTACGATAGGTGGCGGAACGTATGCAAAAGAAGCGAAGAATACAGTAGCTTTTGGTAGCAAATTTCCTAACAAAGAAGATTTCATTCATGAAAATGATGAAAAAATTGATCTTGAAGACTACACCAATTCCATGGCAATCTACGCTCGAGCAATATTTGATTTAGGCCAACTGTATGCGCCTAAAAAGTAAGCCTTGGGCAAAGCCACTTATTGCCGAGCATCCTGAACTGGTGCAAACAGACCAAGATCCAATCCAAGCAAAACCTGGATTTCATCATTACGCATTAGAAATCGGCACAGGAAAGGGTGATTTTATTGCCGGAAAAAGTTTACAACAACCTCAAACTTTTTTTTATGGAATTGAGCGCGTGACCACTGTAATAGCATTTGCGCTAAAAAAAGTTTTACCATCAGATCCGAGTAATATCAAACTCATTTTAGGGGATTTTGCAAAAGCATCCTTTGGAATGCCTGATGCCTTTTTTGATGAAATTTACTTAAATTTTTCTGATCCTTGGCCTAAGTTAAGACACCACAAGCGTCGATTAACTGCCATGGGGAATTTAGAAAAAATCTCGCGAGTTTTGAAGCCTAATGGAAAAATCATTATGAAGACTGATAACTTAGATTTGTTTATGTTTTCGATAGGGAATCTAAATCAAATGTCTTATAATATTATCCAGATTCAACAACCATATCTTGAAGTTGAATCTAACGATATTTTAACCGAATATGAAAGTTTTTTTCGTAAAGCTTCCGAACCGATTTATCGTTTAATCGCCCAAAAGGAGTAATCATGCTCAATGCATTCGAATTAAAACACTTTAAAATTTTATCCGAGTTAAATGCGATTTCTGGTCAAGAAAATCAAGTTGCTTCTTTTCTATTAAAAACTTATCAATCTTTAGGTTATCAAACACAGACCGATCACTTGGGTAGTGTGTTTGCATTTAAAAAGAGTAATGTGGCGAATGCCAAAAAGGTATTAATTTTAGGGCATATGGATGAAGTTGGTTTTATGGTTAGTCATATTCAAGTTAATGGGATGATTAAGATTGTACCGATTGGTGGCATCAATCCGCTTACGCTGACATCGCAGCGCATGCATTTGACCACGCGAGAAGGTAAAGTTTTTTTAGGGGCGATTGATACAACTCCACCGCACTTACTTAAAGATGTTCAGCAAGGTGTACCGAATGTTGAAAGTGTTTTTGTCGACTTTGGGTTTACTAGTAAAGAAGAGGCACAAAAACTTGGTGTAAAACCAGGAGATATGGTGACTTATGCAACGCCATTTTCTGTGTTACAAAGTGGCACAAGAATTTTAGGAAAAGCTTTTGATAATCGATACAGTTTGGTTATGGGATTGGTAATTTTACAAGCATTTAAAAATAAGAATTTACCCTTCGATCTATATGTTGGAGCGTCGGTTCAAGAAGAAGTTGGATTAAGAGGGGCTACGACAATCTCTACGATGATTGCGCCAGATCTAGCAATCATTTTAGATTGTTCACCTGCCCGCGACTCAAGCGGTGACGCTTCTGAACAGGGGCAATTAGGTGGTGGTTTATTATTACGTTATATTGATGCATCGATGATTGCACGACCCACTTTATTAACCTGGCAAGAAGAAATGGCAAAATCTGCTAAAGCTCCATTTCAATTTTATTCTTCACCAGGTGGGACGGATGCAGGAGCTGTTCATAAAAATTTATCGGGTATCATGACCTTAACCCATTGCATCGTTGCACGCAGTATTCACTCTTCTCAAACCATTTTAGATACGCGTGATTTTGAGGCAAGCAAACAAACATTAATGGAAATGCTTAAGCATCTAAACACCGAAAAGATTTTAAGACTTGCGAAAGAAGATCATCATGGTTAATTACGTCTATCAACCTCTTACATTAGGCGATCAACTTGCTATTTATTTAAACCCAACCTTACAACCAACCCATCATCTAATCAAAGACAATATTGTCCTCATTTATCATCTTGATCAATTGATTGGCATCAATATTCGACAACCTTTAAACATATTGCCAAAACTTTCATCTGGTGTAATTCGCCACCTTTTTCAGCGTGATATCGACACATTAAATCAACACCTAGGTCAAAAAGGTGCATCTTTTGTTTTACCTCATTTTCAATCTGGTTTTGTTATCGGAGAGATTACGCAGGTAGAAGCACATCCTGATGCTGATGCATTATGGCTTTGCCAAGTTAATCTTGGTGGACTATCAATCCAAGTTGTCACCAATTCCTCTAAAGTTAAACCCATGCATCGAGTTGTTGTAGCTAGACCGGGTGCGATGTTAATGGATGGTCAAGTCATTGAAGAAGGACTGATGATGAAGGAAAAATCTCAAGGAATGTTTTGTTCACAAAAAACTTTAGGCTTCTCACCAGAAACACAAGTTGGCGTTTACATTCTTCATGAGGACGCTCCTATTGGAAAGGATTTTTATGGTCAATGAAATCGAGCTTAAAAGAGCAAAAAAGATTGCGCGTCTAACCAATCGAACTTTTCAATTTCCAGAAACGATTCGCCAAGGTTTTTACACGGCAAACTACTTTTTAAAAACCCGTGCGATTATTGAACGCTTTATGCCAAAACAAATCGTAACCATGCAATTTTTCCAATGGCAACCCAATTTAACGGTGTGCGGTTTAGATGAAGTAATTGCTTTAATTCACACCTTTGCTCATCATCCTGAAAATTTAAAAATAGAAGCCTTACATGATGGAGATGAAGTCCAAAGCAAAGAACCCGTTCTTCGCATCACGGGGGCTTATGAGGATTTCGGTTTCCTTGAATCTACGATTGATGGCATTCTTTCAAGACGATCCTCGGTAGCCACTAACACCAAAGAAGTTTTAAGAGCGGCTAACGGTAAACCTGTTTTTTCGATGGCTGATCGCCAAGATGATTACCATACGCAAAGTGGTGATGGTTATGCATCCTTTATCATGGGTATTGACCGAGTCAGTACCGATGCTCAAGCGGCATGGTGGGGTGGAAAGGGAATGGGAACGATGCCACATGCCCTCATTCAAATGTGTAAGGGCGACATTGTTAAAGCATGCGAATATTATGGCGAACAATTTCCTCAAGAAAAAATCACCGCTTTAGTGGATTATAACAATGATGTCATTACGGATAGTTTAAAAGTTGCTAGAAGATTTAAAGAAAGATTAAAAGCAGTTAGAGTAGATACATCAATGAGCTTAATTGATCGATACTTTGAAAAAAATCCACTCAAACAAGGGGATCCACATGGCGTGAATCCTTGGTTGATTCACGCGTTAAGAAAAGCATTAGATCTCGAAGGTTTTACACATGTACAAATCATTGTCTCCTCTGGATTTAATCCAGAAAAAATCTCCTGGTTTGAAAAAGAAAAAGCTCCAGTCAATTTATACGGAGTTGGTCTTTATCTGGTTACGATTCGTACCAATTTTACAGGTGATTTAGTGATGTTAAATGGAAAACCTGAAGCAAAAGTCGGTCGAGGTTTGATTCCTTCAAACCGACTTAAGGACGTACCATTTTTCTCAAAATAATGTAAATAAATTTCACTTATTCAATTGAAATAATGTAAATTTTCATTTATAATGAAAATGTTTTCATAATAGGGGGTTCATCAATAT
>JBEDEK010000096.1:0-3276 GCA_041175745.1 Bacillota bacterium
GTAATGGATACTTTTTATACTTCAACAAAATGCGTCTACGAAAAACACCAGCATAGAATTCAGGATAGGGAATATTTGGGCCAATCACTTCTGCAATATTCTCAAGTTGGTTTTTTAATGATTGCTCTAATTCTAATGCAACTTCATCAACTAAATGTTGATCTCTACTCGTTAATTCAAACCTTGCTAAGTAAGTGAAAGGTGGGTATTGTCTTAACTTTCTTTCTTTCATTTCCCGTTCATAAAATGATGGATAATCTTGTTTGGCTCCGAGTTGGATTGCATGATGACTGGGCATGGTGGTTTGAATGATAGCTTCTCCTGGTTGAGAACCTCTGCCTGTTCTACCAACAACTTGTGCAATTAATTGAAAAGTTCTTTCGGTAGCGCGATAGTGCGGTACATGCAAGCCTAATTCTGCAAGCATCACGCCTACCAAAGTTACATTAGGAAAATCGTGGCCCTTGGCAACCATCTGTGTACCGACTAAAATATCTAGCTTATTTTCTTGAAACTGTTTAAGAATATTTGTAACGTTCGCTCGAATTCCTGTCATATCAGTATCCAATCTAGCGATGGTAGCCTGTGGAAATAATCGCTGCAAAGAACTGACAACTTTTTCAGTGCCAAAACCTTCCTTCATCAATTGATGACCTTGGCAAGAAGGACACTGGGTTGGCAAGGTTTCAAGATAATCACAATAGTGGCATTTCAAACTATTAATTTGAGCATGGTAGGCTAATGGAATCTTACAAGATGGACACGTAAAACGAAAATCACATTGCCTGCAAACAACACTTTGGGCAAACCCTCGACGATTAACAAGCAGTATCACTTGTTCTTTTGATACTAAGCGACTCTTGATTCCTTCTAGTAAACGTGAAGAAAAAATACTATCTAGATTAGATAGATTCTGAGTCTGATTCATATCGACAATTGTTGTTTTAGGTAATGATTGGTCAAAGATTCTTTTTGACAATAATAAATGTTGATAAATACCTTTTTGAGCACGGGCGCGCGACTCTAAAGATGGGGTTGCAGTGCCCATCACCAATTGACATTGATGAAATTGCCTTCTCCATAAAGCTATTTCACGGGCGTGATAATAAGGAGGGGTATCTTGTTTATACGTTTCAGAATGTTCTTCATCTAGTACGATCAAACCCATTTTTTCTAACGGTGCAAAAATCGCCGATCGAGCACCAACAACAACGAAAACCTCACCACGTAATATTCTTCGGTATTCATCAAATTTTTCAGCTGGGGTTAAACCCGAATGTAGAATGGCAACTTTTTCACCAAATCTTTGATGATAGTAACTCATCATCACCGGTGTTAAAGCGATTTCAGGGACGATCATCAAAACGGTTTTACCTTGTTTGATAACTTCTTCTGATAGTGAAAGATAGACTTCAGTTTTTCCACTTCCCGTTACACCTTCTAACAAAAATATTTTATGTTGACTCTTTTTAATTTCATTCAATACGTGCTGTTGATCAATAGAAAGTGTAGGTTTTGTGTCAACTTTTAATGGCTTAAAATCAAAGCGCCGTTTTTCAACCTTTTCGACTCTAGCCAAACCTTGTTCTAGAAAAAATTTAATCGCTGCCTTACTTTTTATTTCGTGAGTTTTGACTTTATTTAAATCTTTGACGGATTCCCACCAATTTCTTTGGTAAGCATTTAACATCTTCATGTCGGGATGTTTGATAAAAACTAACCATTCTTCAAAAGCGATTTTGGGACCACGCAAACTTTGTTTACTAGGAAATAATGAAGGAGGAAGCATCGCTTGTAGTAGGCCAATTTTTGAAGCGAATTGTTGGGTTGCTAATTCATCCACTAAGGCCAATAATTCATTGGAAAGAATCGGCTTTTCATCCAATAGTTCTGTTACTTCTAAAATAGGATAGGGACTAGAGGATTGGTAAGACTCAACATCCTCAATAATCTTAGATTCTGTTACATAGCCAATTAAGGATTGTTGACGAAAAGGCACACGAACTCTAATACCTTTTTGAGGGATGTTTTTTCCGTGATAAACGTAGGTAAAAGGACGGTTTAGTTGTTGTAATTGATGTTCAATAAAGACCTCAAGTAAATAGGCCTTCATGATTGCATCGCTGACATTCTTTCTTTAATGATATCGATAATTTGTTGACTGGTTTTTTCGACATCATCATTGACGACCAAATATTGATATTCATGATGAAGATTCATTTCCCGTTTTGCTTTAGCAAGCCGTTCTTGAATAATCAATTCTGATTCTGTTTTACGTTTACGAATTCTAGCTTCTAATGCCTCAAAAGAAGGTGGCATTAAAAAGATGGTTACCAAACCAGGGCCAGTTGCTTTTGCAATCACTTGTTTAGCACCATTAATTTCAATTTCAAGTAGAACATTTTTCCCTGCTTGCCTTAACTTTTGAATTTCTGCTTTGGGTGTGCCGTAGCGATTACCAACAAACTCCGCCCATTCTAATAATTGATTATTGTTGATTGCATCTTGGAAGGTTTCTTGATTAACAAAAAAATAATCTTTTCCATCTACTTCTCCAGGTCTTATTGACCTTGTTGTCATCGAAACTGAGTAGATTAAATTAAGTGAAGGATCTTGCATGATTCTTTTTCGAATTGTGCCTTTTCCTACCCCAGAAGGACCGCTTAAAATAATTAACAAACCTGACTTCATACGTTGATAGAAATTATCTTATGAATCGTGCTAAAAGTCAATCAAACCTTCGCTTATGATATACTTTTTTCATGGTTAATATGACTGATTCTATGGAGATAATTTGGTCTCAATTGACCAATCAAATTATTCAACATGTTTATAGACTTAAACCCCACTTTTGGGTATTCGCTTTCCGAGCTAAATCCAATGGGCTATTGATTTTGAATTTTCAAAATGAACATCCTGTTTTTTCAATCCAAAGTAGGATTGACCATACAATATTATCCAGTTTTTCAGAACCTGGTCTCACAGAAAAATTAAAAGGATTTCAAATCAATAAAATAAGCTTGTCAGATCATCGGGCTATATTGATGTCAATTAACCAAGACAATCATTCCTTTATCTTGAAAGTTCAACTCGCCCCTTTTGCACCAAGATTTCAAATCATTAATGTGGATGAGATTATCTATGATTCGATTTTGGGTTGGCAACCTAAAAGGGAGATTAAGTCAAAATCTTCTCATCTTGTCAAAGACGATTCATTAGAACTAGATTGGATCATCAGATATTCTATCTCGATTGACTATTTAGATATCATCCATA
>JBEDEK010000097.1:0-2605 GCA_041175745.1 Bacillota bacterium
CCTTATGTCAGATATTACTTTACAAATATGGGAATTCGAACTCGTTTCCCATATCCTCACTCTCGGATATGCTGTGATGGCTGCCGGGTTGCTGTACTTCTGGTTGACGATTCGTCAAAACCATCCGAAGTTCCGCATGTCGAACATCCTATCCGTCGTTGTGTCGATCTCTGCTTTACTCTTATTGTTTGCTCAACAAGTAGCCTGGGTTGATGCTTATGAACTCGTGAATGGCCTTTATGTATCGAATGGAACTTTCTCTAATGGTTTCCGCTACCTAAACTGGCTCATCGATGTTCCTAACCTTTTAACTCAAATCCTATTCGTGGCCTTAATTTCCGGAAAAGCTTTCCGTAAATATTGGTATGACTTCACACTTTATGGCATGTTAATGATTGTGACTGGTTATATTGGTCAATTCTACGAACCAGGAAGAACTGACTTTGTCGCTGGTAATGAACTCTGGTGGATCGTTTGGGGTGTTATCTCAACCGTCTTCTACGTGTTTATCTTAATTACCATGACCAAAGTTATCGATGAAGGTGCAAAGAACATTAAGGGCAGCAAGCTCGTCGGTGTCTTTAAATTCATCAAACCTTGGTTCTATGTTACATGGACCATCTATCCAATCGCCTATATCATGCCAGCACTCTTTGGTGTCGGTATCGATTCCTTCGTGGTGGTTTCACAACAAGTGTTATATACAATCGCAGACATCACGTCTAAAGTTGTTTACGGTATCATGTTGAACACCGTTTCGACCTTCTTATCCACAGAAGCGAAATTCGAAGAAGCAGCCTAAACTTTTTCAAAGTTAAAGAAAAACATCTAGTGAGAACTAGATGTTTTTTTTCTTTAGATGCTTTTGATAGATTTGGTAAATTTTGTCACTGGCGTCTTCAATCGTCACAGACTCGTTATCGATTTCATAATCGATTGGTGGCATGGTTTTTCGATTAAAATTGACCATATCAAATGCCAAACGTTTTTTTGCAAAATCCAAATCTTGCCCGCGAATGATCATACGATTAATTCTTGTAATTTCATTCGCTTGAATAAAAAATGTGACGAATCTAGGATTGTGTAATTTAACAAATGCATTCAAACCGTTTGCATCCACGATTAAAACTTTTTGATCGCCTACTTCTGTTTTTGACGTTCCATATTGATAACCATTGTAGAGTGTGGTTTCAATAAATCCATTTTGAGTTTTCATTGTATTAAAGTTATCTTCCGAAACAAAGTGATAATCCACTTCGGGTATTTCAGTTGGTCTAATCGGACGAGTCGTATGGGTAATCACTTTTTTTATTCCGTATTTAACAAAAAGAATCTTGGCGATTTCTGTTTTACCACTTGCCGAGGGGCCGGTTAAAATAATCATGCATCTATTATATAAACGAATAAACTTAATGGACAATACTTTCATTGCATGTAGGGAAAACGCTTACAATAAAAAAATGTTTTCACAGAGTTGATTGTTTTACTAAAACTATTGCTATTCAAAAGGATTTTGAGTATATTTTGTATGCTAGCAAAAAAAGATTTCACTAGCATATAGAAAAGGAGAATTGTGATGATTTTAGGTAAATTCGACCCGCAAAAGAAACAACGCTTTGCGATTTTAGATGAAAAGGGCAAATTAATTGCTCCAGAATACGAACCCAAAATTGATGAAAAAACGCTTCTTAAGATGTATCGGACTATGAAGTTGGCACGCATCGCTGATATTCGGGCTCTTCAATATCAACGTCAAGGAAGAATGTTAACCTTTGCTCCCGTCCAAGGACAAGAAGCTGCACAAATCGGCACCATGGCTGCCCTTGATAAGAATGACTGGATCTCCCCAGCTTTCCGTGAACACGCTGCGATGCTTTATCACAATGTTCCCTTAGAAAATATCTACTTATACTGGTTTGGTAACGAACGTGGTTCTCGCGTTCCTGATGATGTCAACGTCTTACCTGTTAATATTCCAATTGGCTCTCAATATGGTCACGCTTCAGGTTTGGCCTATGCTTCAAAAGTTTTAAAGAACAATAAACAAATCGCAGTGACCTATATTGGTGATGGTGGTACCTCACATGGTGAATTCTACGAAGGCTTAAACTTTGCTGCAACGTATGATGCACCGATGATTGGCATTATTCAAAACAACCAATGGGCGATTTCTACGCCACGTCGTAAGGCAACGAAAGCTGAAACGCTCGCTCAAAAAGCGGTAGCAGTTGGCGTGCCAGGTATTCAAGTTGATGGTAACGACGTTTTAGCGATGTACGCTGTCGTTAAAGAAGCTGCTGAACGCGCTCGTAAAGGTGAAGGTCCAACATTAATTGAAGCATTTACGTATCGCCTTGGTCCTCACACAACCTCTGATGATCCAACTATTTATCGTAAAAATGAAGAAGTTGAAGAATGGAAGAAAAAAGATCCACTTATTCGTTTCAAAGTTTATATGGAATCAAAAGGTCTTTGGGATGATGCAAAAGAAGCAAAGTTAGATGAAGAATTAGAAGCTTATGTGAAAACAACGTTTGAAAAAGTTGAAAAAGAAGGTCCAATCGTGACCATCGATGAAGTTTTCGATCACACATATGCAACACTT
>JBEDEK010000098.1:0-2507 GCA_041175745.1 Bacillota bacterium
ACTCCCATTTCAACAGTCAATCTTTCATTAAATTTTTTGATGAGACCTGGCCGGTCTTCAAATTGATAAGCTTTTCCCGAACCTGGAACTTTCTTGGCTAAAATTTTACCGCCATACAAATCACCCATATGTCTAGTATAAACATGTGCGAAAAGAATTTGAGGATTTATATGAAAAAGATCGATCAAGTAATCGAGGTATATTTCAGTACTTTGACAATATTCATGTTGGTATTCTTCGTTTGGATCCAACTCCCTGATATCTTCGGCAATTAGGTCGGCTCGTTCAAGACCATCCAATCCATTAATTAATCCTTTGGCCTTGACCAAGCTTTCTAATGTTTCATAAATTAATTGCAGTTCATAAAGATAACCGAGATATTCTCTCTCTGTCATTTCACCATGTAATAAAGCCTGCACTAGAGGCAGGCTTTCAACTTCTCGGTGTTTATCGTTTGTTATATCTCTTAAAATTGTCATGTTGTAATAAACCAAAGGGGCACTTCTCGTTTAGTCCAACGAGCAAAACTCACTTTACGTTCTACATAATACTTATGATAAGATGATAAAGAATCACCGGCAATCTTGCAATCATCAGGCATTGCTGGTGTTGGTGGTGTAAACTCACCCATTGGAATATTTTGTGGAATGTATCTTAGATTTGGTATAAGTCTCGCACATGCATGAGTTTTACCATAACGATGGGTGTATTCTTTGGTCAGTTCTAAAAATAGGCGATAGAGCCATGCATAGTTTGAATCAGTTTGGCGTAACCAAATGTTTGATGGATGATTGACATGAGATGCCTTCATCAATTCACTATCAAATCGTGGATGTCGCCAGCGTTTGATCTTGCGGCCATTTGCAGTAAGATCAAAATATTCTTGACCGTCAAGTACACGATGGGCCGTTGACATGAGTTGAGCATACTCAATAATCATTTTTACAACGTGCTTGTCGCAATGCATCTCAGCACATTTTTGTGGATCACGGTCAAGATAGAAAATATTCATTCTACAAATTCTTTAACTTTAATTGCTTGCAGTTGTTTACGCATACAGAAATATTCTTTAGTGATGTCCTCAAAATGATTGAAACACTCTTCAAATTTCATTTGATACAATTCTTTCATACCGAGAAGAATATTAGCCATTTCATCTTGATCTAGTGGCTTTTCCATTGTGCGACTATAAATCAAATCGAGATCATCGACAACATTCCAACACTTCATAATGCCTTGTTCAAGATCAAAAATATTATTACTCATTACCAACTCCCGTCATCTAACCAAAATGTAATTGTCAAAAATGCCCACGATAGAACACGTGTCTTTTCTCTACCTAATTCATTACTACGGCGAAAATAAGGTATAACTCGCCAATGTAGAGGATTCAGAGTAATTATAATTGAAGATCCGCTGTATGTGAGGTATTTAATGAAATTATTGAACACGGCTCACCTCAGCTTCAAGTTCTTTGAAAGATTTTGATGCCTGCAATTTGGCGTTCAATTGACGATTCTTTTTCACTTCAGCAAGAAGCAGTTTATTTGATTCATCTGCCGCATAACGCAATTTCACAAAGGCACGGTAACCATCTTTCTCATACTGAACACGATATTTGGTTCTTTGAACGCCAATCAAATTGACTTGAGCCACAACCATTTTAGTTGTACGATCAATCTCACGAATGACGGTAGAATCAAGTTCACCAACTTCGGCAGCATAGTCTTTCAACATAGCACTAACATGCGATGAAAAATTGGATGCAAGTTCGCGTTTAGCCGACAACATAGACTTGTCAACAGCAAATTGAAAGTCTTTTGAATACTCTGAAGCGACAGCATATAGAGCATCATCTTTTTCTTTCTCCGTAAACCAATCTGGATATTTGACTTCTTTACCAGTAGAATGTGAATCGCCAAATTCTGGTGCTTTCAAATCCACTTTAGTTGATGTTTCAAAAGTACCGCAAGCAGATAGTGCGGCAACTAGGGGCAAAACAATAAAAACTTTTTTCATAACGACCTCATAATGTAGACATACTGATTTATAACACGATGCTTGTCAAAAGGCAAGCTTCTCAACAACGTATTGAATTCATCTTGCGTATAGTTTGCCTGAACATTTATCTCCTCTTCAGAAAACAAAAATACCAACATTTCGCGGGATTCTTTTTGACCATCAGGTAACATTGCCACAATTTCTTCTTTTGCTGAAGATGGCATAAAAAACTTTTTGTTCACTTCGACATTATTTTGAGTATGAATACGATTCAATGAACCATCATATTTGTTGAAAATATAAACAAAACCTTTTTTATTGGTTAGGCCTGCGAATCTAATTGTATCACCATGTTTATAGTGCGGATACTTACCAAAGATTTCAAATTTAATCTGATTAACTATTCGCTCGACTTCAGCTTTGATTGTAACTGTACAAGTCTTATGACCAAGATATTTCGTGTGTGAAATTTTTCGGTCTAATATATTTTTAATTGCACCTTTGAC
>JBEDEK010000099.1:0-6297 GCA_041175745.1 Bacillota bacterium
ATGTGTATCCTGAGTGAAGATAATTTCGCCTTTAAAGCCTTTGATTTTTTTGACTAAATAAGGAATCATGGCAACCGCTTCTTTTGTTCCAAGCACACCATCAACGAAATCCTTTTGTACATCAACAACGATTAAATAATTATTTTGTTTCATAAGGTAATTTTATCACGATTATTTTCTTATACCTTGCTTTGCATTCATAAGATAAAATGAATTTCAATAGAGGTGAATCATGGCCAAACTTCCACTCCACGAAGAGCATGTCAAATTAGGTGCAAAAATTGTCTTTTATGGTGGCTTTACAATGCCACAAGAATATAAGGGATTGGTTGCAGAACACCGTGCTGTTCGTCAATCCGCAGGCGTTTTTGATGTTTCCCATATGGGTCGCGTCTATGTGACTGGAAAAGACGCATTACCCTTTGTTGAGTCTTTGGTTACCAATCAAATCCATGGGCAAGCACAAAACAAAGCAATTTATGCACTCATGTGTAATGAAAAAGGCTATCCAATCGATGATTTAATTGCCTACGTTTTTAACCCCAAGAAAGTATTATTAGTGGTTAATGCTATTAATGCACAAGTGGATCTTGAATGGATGAATCAACACAAAGGTAACTATGATGTTCAAATTGAAGTGGTGACAAACACACTTCTTCAACTCGCCTTACAAGGGCCATTATCTGAGGCAGTTCTTCAAGACAAGATCACAAAAAAAGTTGAATTAAGCGAACTTAAATTTATGACCTACCAAGTCACGCATTATCAAGGAAAAGAGTTAATTATCTCGAGATCTGGTTACACCGGAAGTGATGGATTTGAAATATATGGTGATTTGAATACGATTCAATCGCTATGGATTGATCTAATCAAAGACCCAAGAGTATCTCCTTGTGGTTTAGGAGCACGAGATACCCTTCGTTTTGAAGCAGCATTACCACTTTATTCCCATGAAATTTCCGAACATATTTCTCCAATCGAAGCCGGTCTTCAATTCGCGGTGAAAACTCAAAAAAATTTTATTGGTAAGGATGCACTTGTGACACAAATTCAAAAGGGTGTTAAACAAAAACTCGTCGGAATTGAACTACTGGGTAGAGGGGTGGCAAGAGCGGAATATCCAGTTCTCGTCGAAGGTAAACAAGTGGGTGTGATTACGACTGGTTATATTCTTCCAGATTCTACAAAAGCTTTGGCGATGGCTATCCTAGAAACGCCCTTTACAACCATAGGAACAAAGGTCACGGTGATGATGAGAACCACGCCTATTGAAGCGGTGGTTCGTGATATGATATTTATGCAGAAACAATATAAACGTTAGGAGAAATATATGAGTGAAAAAAAATACTCACCATCACACGAATGGGTTGTTTTAGAAAATAACATTGCAACGATTGGTATTACCGATTATGCCCAAGGTAGTTTAGGAACAATTGTTTTCGTCGATCTACCTGCTGTTGGTAAAACATTTAAAGAAAATGATGTTTTTGGTGTTGTTGAGTCCGTTAAGGCTGCATCAGATTTATATATTCCAGTTTCAGGAGAAATTGTTGAAACCAATACAGCGTTGGTATCAAGCCCAGATCTCATCAATCAAGATGCTGAAAGCAACTGGATTATTAAAGTAAAAATCTCTAATCCTTCTGAATTAAATCAATTGTTATCTAAAGCCGCTTACGACGCCTTACCTAAGTAGTTCATTGGAGGCGTAAGCATGTTTAAATATTTGCCTTTAACCGAGGCTGATCAACAATCCATGTTGAAGGTTATTCGCGTACAAAAAATGGATGATTTACTCCATGATATTCCATCTTCCATTCGCTTAAAAAAACCATACCAAATCCTACCAAGATTATCTGAAAGTCAATTAAGAAAACACTTAAAAGCAAATCAAGGACAAGTCCTCCAATCCTTTAGAGGTTATGGTGTTTATGAACATGAAAGACCTGCGATTATTGATGCCATTAGTTCACGACAAGAATTCTTAACATCGTATACACCTTATCAACCTGAAGTTGCTCAAGGAACCCTTCAGTATATTTTTGAGTGGCAATCGATGATTACGCAATTAACAGGTATGGATGTTTCCAATGCTTCTATGTATGACGGTCCAACTGCTTTGTCGGAAGCAATGATGATGGCTGTAGGTGTTACCTCGATTAAACGTATTATCGTGGCATCGCCTTTACTCCCACAAGCTGAAGAAGTGATTAAGACCTATGCTAAACATCGTGGTGTAATTTTAACCGTTGTTCAGCCTAAAGATGGTTTGGTCGATCAATCTCAACTCAATAAAGAAATGGAAACACCCTTTGCAGGTGTGATTTTTTCATATCCAAATCGTTTTGGTTTAATCGAATATTTTGACAAGCTATCACCATTAATCAAAGCCAAAAAAGCATTGGTGATTTCATATAATGATCCTTTTGCCTTAGCAAGATTGAAAACGCCTAAAGAATTGGGAGCTGACATCGTTTGTGGTGAAGCACAATCTTTAGGACTCAATCCTAATTTTGGTGGCCCGTATTTAGGTTACCTCACAACACTCAATGAATGGGTGAGAAAAATGCCAGGTCGCATATGCGGATATACCAAAGACAATCGTGGCCAAAGAGGCTTTGTTTTAACCTTACAAACTCGAGAACAACATATCCGTCGTGAAAAAGCGAATTCCAACATTTGTTCCAATCAATCCTTACTTGCCTTGCAAGCAACCATCTATATGAGTGCGATGGGAAAAAAAGGTTTGGTTCAAGCTTTTGATCAAGCTTGTTTAGTCACGCGTTATCTCGTTGATCAATTAATCCTTACTGGTTTATTTACCAAAACTTTCAAAGCCCCTTACGCATATGAATGCACCTTAACTTCAAAAGTTGATGTGAAAAAATTAGAAAAAGCACTCGTTCAAAAAGGTTTTTTATTTGGATTCCCGATAAATCAAAATCAAGTTGTGGTTTACGGTAGTGAAACCAAAACAAAGGAAGAAATCGATGCACTAGTCCAGGCAATTAAGGAGGTGCAACATGACTTACACTAAATTAATTTTTGAATTATCATCAAATGGTCGTGTGGGTTACCAATTACCTGAAACCAATATCAGTAAGACGAATGAAGCGAACTTAGATGCTACTTTGTTCCGTCAAGAAACCGCCTTATTACCAGAAGTGAGTGAACTTGATATTGTTCGTCATTACACCAAAGTTTCACAAAAGAATATTGGTATTGAATCCGGATTCTATCCACTTGGTTCATGCACGATGAAGTACAACCCAAAAATAAATGATGAAATGGCAAGTTTAGATGGTTTTAAACTGATTCATCCTACACAACCACTCGACACCGTTCAACCGTTATTGAAAATCTATTACGATATGGCCAATATGTTAAACGAAGTTACGGGTATGGGTGGTACATCTTTAAATACATTTGCGGGTGCACATGGTGAACTCGTGGGTTTAATGATTATGAAATCCTACCATGAAGCCCGAGGTGATGTAAAACGAACCAAAGTCGTCATTCCTGATTCTGCGCACGGAACTAATCCTGCCAGTGCGATGATGCTAGGTTATGAAACCATTACCATTAAATCCAAAAATGGCATGGTGGATGTTGATGCTTTAAAGCAAGTCTTAACTCACGAGGTTGCAGGGATCATGTTAACGAATCCCAATACCGTTGGTTTATTCGAAAAGGATATTTTAACCATTGCAAAACTCGTCCATGATGTTGGAGGCCTTTTGTATTACGATGGTGCAAACCTTAATCCTTTACTTGGTTTAGCACGTCCTGGTGATATGGGTTTCGATATCATGCACATGAACCTACATAAAACTTTCTCCACGCCTCATGGTGGTGGTGGTCCTGGTTCAGGTCCTGTCAGTGTTGCTAAACATTTAGTCCCATACTTACCCAAACCAGTGGTGGTGAAAGATAATAACCAATATCGGTTTGATTATCCTGCTACTTCTTGTGGTCAAGTTGGTGGATTTTACGGTAACTTCCTTGTAGTAATTCGAGCCTATTCTTATATCCGAACCATGGGCCAAGACTTGATGAACGTGGGTCCAAACGCGGTGCTTAATGCAAACTATATTCAAGCTTCCTTGAAGGATCTTTATAAACTAGTTGCCAATCAACCATGCATGCATGAATTTGTCATGAATGGTCTCATCGATCAGACAACAGGCGTGAAAACCTTAGATGTTGCAAAACGTTGTCTTGATTTTGGTATCCATGCCCCAACAATTTACTTCCCATTACTCTTTGATCAATCGATTATGGTGGAACCAACAGAAGTTGAATCCAAAGAAACCTTGGATGAATTTATCAAAATTTTCAGACAAATCGCCCAAGAAGCATCCACAAATCCTGAAATTGTGAAAACAGCACCTCACCATACCCCTGTGGGTCGATTGGATGAAGTATCGGCAGCAAGAACCCCAATTTTACATTACCAAGCACTCACCAAAATCAAAGAATATTAATGTTTTCACGAAATCATTTTCTTTGCAATTTATCGAATGAATTGATAAATTATTTTTAACATTGACTGGAGGTTTCATATGAAACTTAAAAAAGAGTTAGGATTGTTCTCTAGTGTGTCGGTTTTAGCCGGTATCATGATTGGATCGGGTATTTATTTTTTCTCAATGCTTGTCCTAGGACTTGCAAGTAATTCCTTAGGCCTTTCACTTGTCGCTTGGTTAGTGGGTGGAATCATTACTTTATTCTCTGCACTTACCTACGCTGAACTAGGAACCCTATTCCCAAAGACGGGCGGATATTATGTCTATTTAAGAAAAGCTTATGGTAAAAGAATAGCCTTTCTTTCTGGCATTACCAATTTCTTCTTGTCGAGTTCAGGATCGGTGGCATTACTTGCTATTTTGTTTGCCCAAGTTTTGGGTTACATGCTGGGTGTGAATGAAGGTTTAGGCTTTGATGCAACAACGGTTGGCGTCATTGCTGCAATCACTATCATCGTATTATCTGTGATTAATTACCTTGGTATTCGCTATGGTAAATTAGTTCAAAATATTTTCTTCGTTGCAAAATTAATACCTTTAATTACCGTTATTATTTTTGGATTATTTTTCGGAACCGAAACCAATATTGTCGCTAGCAATGGAGCAGAAAATGTTGAAGCAGGTTTATTAATTTCAGGATTATTATTTGCCGTTGCTAGAACATTGTTTGCATACGAAGGTTGGACCAACCTCAATACCGTCGCTGAAGAAATGAAGGATACAAGCAGAGACTTACCCAAAGCTTTAACCATCGCTGTCGCTTTAGTCATGGGTGTTTATGTGTTATTTGTTATTGGTTTATATCGCATCATTGATGCTGGCACCTTAGCCGCACTTGGATTGGGAGCTGTTGAAGCTGGTTTTGATTTAGGTGCCGTGTACACAGCGTTCGGGTCAATTTTTACCAGCTTTGATTTGTCATTATTAGGCTACGTCGTCTTTGGCGCGATTGCGGTCTCAATTTTAGGTTCACTCAATGGATCTATTCTTTCGTTTCCACGAGTCTACCTAGCGATGGCAGATGATCAAACCTTACCAAGTGTCTTTGGGAAAATTGATGCTAAATTTCAAACACCCTGGGTAGCAATTTTAGGTCAAACAATTGTATCTTTAATCATTGTTTTACTTGGTTATAACAACGTCAATTACTTATTGTCGATTATTTTATTTGGTGCCTTAATTTTTAATACACTAATTTTCTTATCTGTCTTCCAATTCAGAAAAACCATGCCTGAAGCCGACCGTCCTTATCGCGTTTGGGGTTATCCTTATGTTCCTCGATTAGCGATTTTAGGTATGTTAATTCTACTCGTGGTGACTTTTATCAATAGCTTTGAAGCCTCGATGCTAGGTGTGTTTGTGATTTTAATCGGCAATGGTTTCTATGATGTCTTTATGGAAAAGGTTGCCTATGAACCTGCCGCAGCGTTACCTCTTGTCAAATCGACAAAAGCAAAAACGGATGTGACTGCAGTTGTGAAGAAAACAATAAAAAAAGCTGCGACTAAAGCGTAAATTTATCTAACAAAAAACGTCTCTAATAAGAGACGTTTTTTAATTATGTGTATGAATTGAATTTAACCTAATTGAAAGATACTTCCGTAGTCACCGATAACACTATTCAAGAAGCTTAAGACGATAGAATTACTAGGGTTTAAGGTTTCTAAAAAGGTGGAGATAAATCGATTAGGGAAAATCTCTGGTAGATAAGTGGAAATGTTACCTAACACAACATTGAATAAGAGAACATAAGCGATACCTTCTACTAGAC
>JBEDEK010000100.1:0-3577 GCA_041175745.1 Bacillota bacterium
AAATTATTATATATGATTGAATTTAAAGAATAAAGGGTTTTACGGCAACTTTAAATCGCTTTGATTCCTTTGAATAAAGTTGCTAAATCAATGGATAAAGCAAAGGCAATTTTTTCCATGACTTTTAAGGTGGGATTTCGTCGACCTCGTTCTAAATCTGATAAATAATTACGGTTCAAATTTGCTTCGACCGATAGGGTCAATTGCGACCAGCCCTTTTCTGATCTTAAATACACAATCCGTTTACCAAGTTGTTGTAAAAGCGTCATGGATTACCCTTTAGTTTCTTGGATAAAACCATCAGACTGCGAAAGAGATGGTTAAGTTGACTTTTACTAATTGGTTTTTGATAAAAAGCCGACATCATGGAAGCTAACTCTTCTAAACTGCTGGAATCATGCTTGAGTCTTAAACGACATAATTTTTCTAGTTTTGGGTTATCTAAATGCTGTAAACCGATGGTTTTATCAATGTTTAAAATTGCTTGTTTTTGTTTCTTGGCAGCAGCGATGGTTTTTGCCATATTCGCGTTTTCGCAAATTTGTAAACGATTTTCTGAATTAGAAAAATCCCTTGCTACCCTTACATTTTCGTATTCTAAAGTCGCTTCTGTTGCGCCCATAAAAATAAGAAAATCTGCAATTTGATCGGATTTTTTTAAATAAAGGATGTATTTACCTTTTCGAGCAACGAGTTTAAACGAGAATCGTAAACTTTTGACTTGTTTTAATAATCGTTGAATCTCCGTTAAAAAGTCTTCATCATCGCTATTCATTTCTAAGTGGTAAGAGGAACTTGAGGGATGGTTGACACTGCCCGTGGCAAGGAATAATCCACTCAAATAACCGGCAATCGCGTCAATGCTTGAAAACTGTTTTAAATATACTTCAGGCGAAGAATCAAAATCTAAGTGTATAGCCTTTAAAATCTCACTAACTTGTTGTTCAAAGATTATCCAATAAGTTTGTCTTTGACTAAAACGTGGCGATTGACGATATTCAAATTTGGGATTGACCTTTAACACACTCTTACTGGTTTGATAAAAAAACTGGGCAATTTTTGCATAACTGGTTGAAAGGGTTAACTTTTCATTTTTTTTGGAAAAAACATAACGACCGTTTGCCTTGACAAAACCAGCAAACATCGCAAGTTTACGATTCTTATCGTAAGGTTTTGTCGTCAATTCTTCTTTAACAAACGCTGTAAAAGACTGAAGCTGTGAATTCATTCTTGATCCGTATGTTTATGAATATCCCGATGTATCATCAAAATACCCAAAGGAAATTGACTCTTGAGTTTTTCTCCAAGCGCTTGGGCAAATACGACAGAGCGATGACGGCCACCGGTACAACCAATGGCAATTTCATAAAAAGGTCTTTCTTCTTTAATGAGTTGAGGAATCATCACTTGAAGATATTGTTGTGCCTGATCTAGCAATTGATGAAACATTGTTTGGGATTTCACAAATTCAATAACCGGTTGATCTAAACCTGAAAGTGATTTTAAAGTTGGCTGATAATATGGGTTTTCGATGACTCTTAAGTCAAAGACAAAATCGGCATCTAGGGGAATTCCATGTTTAAATCCAAAAGATACTAATCCAATCGTTAAATGGTATTGATTAGCACTAAACATGGCAATTAATTGTTGTCGAAATTGTGTGACAGAAAAACCAGTACTATCAAACATCACATCCACTTGTGTGCGTAAGGAATCAACCAATGCTTGATCACGCTGAATCGCTTGCATTAACGTAAAGCCTTCCGTTTGTAACGGGTGAAGATGTCGTGTGAGTTTATAACGTGAAACCAAATCAATTTCTTTGGCAATTAAACAAATGATTTTTGTTTTTAAACCTGGAACTTTTTTAGCAGCCTCAATCGCTCTTTGTGCGTTAAACAGCGAGACACTGACAACCGTTCTCGTTTGTGTAATTTGCTGATGAATATGTTGAAACAATGAGAGGAATAAATCAGCAGGTGGGTTTTCAATACATTGGTATTTCATTTCTTCAAAGGCAAAAATGGCAGTCGATTTACCTGCCCCTGACATCCCGGTTAAAATGATAACTTCTGATTTCATAAATAAATTATAGGTCAATTCCTCAGCGAATTAACGTTTGACAATATTAGAAAGTTCTTTAACAACCAATTGACCTTGAGCGATCACGTTTTTAACACTGCGCGTGGCCTTTGCTTGTAAATCTCCGATAATAAATAATCCCTGAATCTTACTAACACCTTCTTTATTCGCAAGTCCATAACCATCTTGATCAAGAACGTTTTGAAAAAGTTTTAAAGCTTGAAAGTTTGGAACCCATCCTAAAATGGGGAATATACCATCTAAGAGAATTTCTTGTTCGCCGTGAACTTGTGTTTGATAACGTAGCCCAGTTACGGTATTTTGACCAATCACTTGTAAAGGTGTGGCGCCATCGATAATCGTAACATTCGCTAATTGGTTTAATTTAACCAACCAATTCTTCGGTGCTAATCCTGGTTGTGGAATTAATACAGAAACATGATGGCAAATGTTGGCAAGAAAAATCGCTTCTTCAAGCGCATGCAAATCGGAACCAATCACCGCAACATCTTTGTCTGTGAAGAAACCACCGTCGCAAGCAGCACAGTAACTAATACCCTGCCCTAATAACGCTTCCGCGCCAGGAATTGTCAGGGGTTTTTCTTTCGTACCTGTGGCCATAATAACAGCCTTACTTTGATAGGTTCCAGCATCTGAAGTAACAATAAAAATATCACCTTTTTTTTCAATGGATTGAACATCACCATAGGTCGTTTGAACATCTTTTTTCGTTAACGCATCATAAAGATCTAAACCAAATTGTTGAGCAGACATGTGTTCATACCCTGGAAAACCTTCTAATGTCTGATAAGAATTAAGTTTGCCTCCTGGCATACTCTTCTCTAAGAGAATCAGAGAGTAGCCAGCTTGATGAGCTGCTAATGCAGCGCTCATTCCAGCAGGACCTGCACCGACGATAACCACATCCACTTGTTGCATCATTTGAGATACTCCTTGATTTGATCGAAATGATCGATCCAAAAATTCGGTTGAATATCTTGTGTAAATTTTTTAAATCCCCAGGTGACTAAAGCTGTATCCACACCGGCAGATTTACCGGCAAAATAATCATACGTTGTATCACCGACAAACAAGGTATGTTTCGCTGATTGTTTAAAATGTTTTAAAGCTAATAAAATTCCTTCAGGATCTGGTTTAGGTTTTTTAACTTCATCTAAACTTATCACCAAAGAAAAGGCGTCTTTTAATCCAATTACTTCTAATGTAAATAAAGCATTGATTCTTAACTTAGAAGTGACAATACCTACTGGAATGTGGCGATCCTTACAAAAAGACAATAAGGAAGTAATTCCGGGAAAAGCAACTGCAAAACGAGGATAAAATTCTCTCGCTTTAACAGCAAATTCTTTGGCAAGCTGGTTAGGATCTTCTTTAGGGAAATATTGTTTTAAAGTTTCAACTAAAGGTGGTCCAGAAATTTTTATCAAATCATTTAAGGTTGTCTTTTTGTTTGGGGCATATCGATCGATAAAAC
>JBEDEK010000101.1:0-3124 GCA_041175745.1 Bacillota bacterium
TTTAAAAGCAGTTCAAGAGCATCTTCAAGTCAATGATCAAACAAAAATCATGGCCCAAACAAAAGATATGACCATTGAAGAACGCGAAGCTTTTTTAAATCAATTTACCTTTCAACCTCAAGAAACAACAGTTGGTTTAGCAGTGTTGGGTGGTGTTTTTTCTGAAGGTATTGACTTAGTGGGAGACCGTTTAATCGGCGTAGGTATTGTCGGAGTCGGATTACCGCAATTATCTTATGCCCGGGATCTTATCGCCACTTATCATCAAAATAAAGGACGCAATGGGTTTACTTTTGGTTATGTCTATCCTGCAATTAATAAAGTTCTTCAAGCAATGGGCAGAGTAATTCGCTCAGAAACCGACCGAGGCATCGCACTATTAATTGATGAACGTTTCTTAAGAGAAGAATATGGTGCAATTCAAGATCGCTATTCTCAGTATGAAGTGATTCACTCCCCAGATGAATTAGAAGAAACCCTGGCGACTTTTTTTAATAAAGATTAGTAGCAAAATACCCATTTTATCGGTATGATAATAACGTGATTTATGGCGTACGATATTAAAAAAATTAGAAACTTCTCTATCATTGCCCATATTGATCATGGGAAATCCACATTAGCGGATCGTATTTTAGAATTGACGGGTGCTGTGAGTAAACGTGAGATGAAAGAACAATTGCTCGATTCGATGGATTTAGAGAGAGAACGCGGCATTACGATCAAACTCACCACAGTAACCTTGCAATATAAAGCCAAAGATGGTGAAGAATATACCTTTAACTTAATTGACACGCCTGGACATGTTGATTTTACTTATGAAGTTTCTCGTTCGCTTGCAGCTTGTGAAGGGGCTTTATTAGTCGTAGACGCATCACAAGGTGTTGAAGCACAGACGCTCGCCAATGTTTATTTGGCGGTTGATAATAATTTGTGGATTATACCCTTAATTAACAAAGTGGATTTGCCTCAATCTGATCCGGCAAAGGTCAAAGCAGAAATAAAAAAAAGAATTGGTTTAGATGCTGATGATGCCCTTGAAATAAGTGGTAAGACGGGTAAAAACGTTCTCGAAGTATTGGAAAAAATCATTAAAGAAATCCCTCATCCGGAAGGGGCTTATGATGCGCCTTTAAAGGCGTTAATTTTCGATTCATTTTATGACTCTTATCGAGGGGTCGTTGCCTTAATCCGCATTAAAGAAGGTCATGTTAAAGTTGGCGACTATATTCAATTAATGGCCTCTGGGCATGTATACCAAGTCACGGAGTTAGGAATCTTTAGACCTCAACAAGAAAAACGACCTGAATTGGCTTCGGGTGAAGTTGGTTATTTAGCCGCACAAATCAAAGAAATCAAAGACGTTCGATCCGGTGAAACGATTACCTTAAGAGACCATCCCGCAGCCGCACCTTTACCAGGTTATCGCGATTTAAATCCGATGGTATTCTGTGGTTTATTTCCAGTGGATGGGAAAGAGTACACTGATTTAAAAGATGCCTTAAGTAAACTATCATTAAGTGACGCTAGTTTAAAATTTGAACCTGAAACTTCCCAAGCTCTAGGCTTTGGGTATCGTTGTGGTTTTTTAGGTTTACTTCATATGGATGTGATTCAAGAACGTTTAGAACGCGAATACAATCTAAATTTAATCTTAACCGCACCAAGCGTTGTCTATCATGTCCATATGCACAATGGCGATGTTGTGTTATTAGACAATCCTAATAAACTACCGCATTTAACATTGATTAAAGAAATCGCAGAACCATATGTCAAAGCAACGATTACGACACCTAAAGAATATGTTGGTGTCCTCATGGAATTATGCAAGAACCGCCGAGGAATCTATAACGAATTAGAATACGTAGACGAAACCAGAATGACGTTACATTATGAAATACCATTAGCAGAAATTGTTTACAACTTTTTTGATAAGCTAAAGAGTTTATCCAAGGGATATGCTTCATTTGATTATCAACTTTCAGATTATAAAGTTGGAAATTTAGCAAAGATGGATATCTTATTAAATGGGGAAACGATTGATGCATTGTCCACGATTGTTCATAAACCTTCTGCCTATGCACGGGGTAACTTTATTGTTGAAAAATTGAAGGATATTATTCCTCGCCAACAATTCGAAATTCCTGTCCAAGCAGCAATTAATGGTAAAGTCATTGCCCGTACTGATATCAAGGCAGTTCGTAAAGACGTGCTCGCCAAATGTTATGGTGGCGATATTTCAAGAAAACGCAAACTTTTAGATAAACAAAAAGAGGGAAAGAAACGAATGAAAAACATCGGTTCTGTCGAAGTACCTCAAGAAGCCTTTATGTCGGTTTTATCCATTGACGATTAATCGAAAAACTTTCCTACTAAATTTCTACTATTTTTAGTAAGTCTATGGTATATTTTTACCAGTAATTTATGCCAATCAATGACTTAGCCATCCGCTTTACGGATGATCATTATGCCACCAAACAAGACGTGGCCAAACAATTAGGAACCGCCGTGGTCGATGCACTTTGGGGTACCATTCTTTCCTATCGCTCAACGTTTGCAAGAATACTACCGTTGCAAGCGATGGACAAGCAATCCTTACAAATTGTTTTAACGCCATCCTTATTAGAAAAATCTATCGCATTTGATCGGAAAATGGCAAAAGCTGTTAGTTTGTTTAATTATCATCAAATTCAAAATCAATTAAACCCTCATTTTCAAAAATTATTTATTCCGATTCTCACTTCCATTGGCAAACAATATGGTGCCTCAACTGCTGAAAGAAATTTAACATACATAATTGAAGAAAAACCTGTAGATCGCAAAGCGGAATTATCTTCCGTAAATGCTTATTATCAATCGCTTAAGTTACTTGCCACTCGACGACAAAGCAAACTTGATGAAGATTTGATGGGTGAGTTATTGATGTTATTAACCAACACACAAGAGTTAAATATGTTCTATCGAGAAAAGGATCTAACCAATCGTCCGCGTAGTTTGGTTGCCCGCGTCTACGAAGCTGCACCGTATCCGATGATAGAACCAATGATGCAAGCTTTATTGAATACAATTAAACAATTAACCTTGTCACCAATTATCGTCGCTACCATTGGCCTTTATTATCTAGATT
>JBEDEK010000102.1:0-13564 GCA_041175745.1 Bacillota bacterium
CTATGGAAAAAATTTTAGAATCTCAACGGCACTTCTTTGCTAGCGATGCTACCAAACCTTATGCTTTTCGCCTGGCACAATTAAAAAAACTAAAACAATTATTAATGCAACATCAACAATCCATTATCGATGCGTTGTATGCCGATCTTCATAAGGATCCGTTTGAAGCGTACACCACCGAAGTTGGTTTTAATATTCGTTCGCTTGGGCATACGATTAAGCAATTGAAAAAATGGATGCAACCTAAACGCTACAAAGGGGAAATCTTTTTGCCTTTTGCAAACGCCTATGTACAACCGGAACCAAAAGGTAACATCCTCCTCATCGGTCCGTTTAACTATCCCTTTCAATTGGTCATCGAACCACTGATTGGTGCCATAGCCGCTGGTAACACCGCTATCATCAAACCTTCTGAATTCACCCCAAAGACTGAAGCAATCATTGAAAAAATCATCAATGAAAACTTTGATTCATCCTATTTATATGTTGTCAAAGGTGATGCCAAAGTCACTACCGAATTATTAAAATTACCCTTTGATCATATTTTCTTTACCGGTTCCACAAGAGTGGGTCAAATCGTTTATGAAGCTGCTGCTAAATTTCTTACACCCGTCACCTTAGAACTCGGTGGCAAAAGTCCTACGATTATTGATGAAACCGCGAATCTTAAAGTTGCTGCAGAACGTATTGCCTTCGCTAAATTTACCAATGCCGGTCAAACGTGCATCGCTCCCGACTATATTTATGTTCATGCTTCGATTAAAGATGCTTTCTTGAAAGCATTTCAATCGGTTATTCAAAAACGTTATCTTGATAAGAAAGCATTCGGTAGAATTGTTTCCGATCGTCATTATCAACGTCTTATCAGTTTAATCGATACGAGCAAAGTCGCTTTTCAACCAAAATCCAATCCTGAAGAACGCTATATTGGCCCGACCATTCTTACCAATGTCACTTGGCAAGATAAAGTCATGCAAGAAGAAATCTTTGGTCCCATTCTTCCGATTCTTACCTTTACCAAGATTGACGAAGTCATTCAAATATTGAAGGGTAAAGAAAAGCCGTTAGCCCTTTATTTATTCTCTGAAAATAAAAACACCCAACGGCAAGTTTGGTCTTCGTTATCCTTTGGTAATGGTGCGATTAACGACGCATTGATGCAAGTGGCCACAAGTCAACTACCTTTTGGTGGTGTTGGACAATCTGGATTTGGCAGTTATCATGGTATTCATTCCTTCATGACCTTCTCTCATCAAAAGTCTTATATTAAGAAATCAACTAAAATTGACGTACCCATCGCGTATCCGCCCTATGATAAGACAAAATTAACCATCATCAAAAAAATAATGAAGTAATTTACCGATTGATATTTGCATCTTAGTCCCTCTAGTCTTGTTTCTTACTCAATTCGCACTACACTTGTGTTATCTAAAGGAGGATTCATCAATGAATCTAAAATTAAATACCTTATTGTTCGCTAGTGTTGGGATTTTACTATCGAGTTGTGGCAAGGTGGAAACACCCGTGGTTTTATATGCTGATACCGCGAATGCTTTGGTGTCCATCGACGAAGGCATTGATCAAGAAGTAGAATACGAATATATGGTTGAAGGTGGTCAATTACGTTTCCAACAACCGCATTTTATGGATCAGCCGATGATGTCGGATTTACAAAATGATTGGGTTGAAGTTAGAGAAATGCTAGAAACCCTTCGTGAAACACAACGTTTACAAAATCAAGAAAGATTCTTAATCAAAATGGAAGCAAGTGTTTTAAGAGCACTTGCTACTACCATTGAAGAAAACGCGATTACCCTATCAGAAGCATCTGCAACCGAACTAGCAGAAGCACAAGCTAGTTTAGAATTAACCAAGGAATCCATTCAAACCATTAGAAGTGACATCAAAACTTTAATCACGGAATTAAGAACCTTGATTCGTTCGGTTAATCGTCCGATGATGTGGGATGAAACTTTAATTCTTGATGTGCGCACTGTGCTCTTAGCATTGCTGCCCTTAACTGAAAGTTTGAGCAGTAACTTAAATACCGTATTACCATCATTAAAAGACATTCGCGAGATTTTCATCGCCAATATACCGAGCGAATTATCGCCCATTACTGCAGAGGTTCTCCTTGGACTCGCTGAATTTGAAACTTCACTGATTGCCTTAAATACCTTACAAAATGAAATCAAAACGGTCCGGCAAGATTCACGGTTGTTGATGAAAGATATTCGCGATATCGTCACCGAGATGAAGGCCAATAATATCACTTTGAGCGTTGCTGATAAAGCCGCTTTGGCATTAAAACGATTAGCCATTCAAGATGCCTTTGCTTCCTTAAAAACCATTGGCGAAGAAAGTAAACCGCTTATAGCGTCATTAAAGGATATGATCTCCTTCGTTAACTTAGCATTCATCAATGAAACGCTTGTAAGTCTGATTCTTCAAGGAGAAGAAAGACTCACCATTCTCCTTTCAATTCAAACGCTTTTCCTTGAATCCCAAGCGATTTTAGAAGCTTAAGTAATTTTATAAGTTGAGAAAAAGTAAAGTCGTAAGACTTTGCTTTTTTTTATGGTTTTATTCAAGTTAGTGAGGTTTATAATGATAAAGATGAAAAAACTTCCTTGGTTATTTATTGAATTTTTTCGCTTAGGTTTAGTCACCTTTGGTGGTGGTATTGCCATGCTTCCTGTCATTAAAGCCACAGCGGTAAAACATCATTGGATTGAGGAAAAAGATTGGGAAGAAGTCGTCACTTTATCGCAACTCGCACCGGGAGCAATTGCGGTTAATTGCGCCAATTTGATTGGCTACCGGGCACGAGGTTTACTTGGTAGTATAATCGCCACCCTTGGCATGATTTTACCGCCGATCATCATCATCACGATGATCGCTTTAGGTTTTGAGTACATTTTAGATCATCCCTTCCTTCAATCGGCGTTACGGGGGATGTTTATTGTTGTGTTTTTATTGTTTACCAACGCAATCTTGAGTTTAAGTAAACTCGCTTGGAAAAAATGGTGGATGGTACCTTTCTCTTTATTCAGTTTTTCCTTAGCTTACTTTAACCTTATAGAACCTGGATTGATTTTATTGCTTGCATGTGTTGTCATCATGATTTGGACATGGTTACAACAAAGGAAATTCAAATGAATTTACTTTGGTTAATCTTGCAATTTTTATGGATTGGTAGTCTGACTTTTGGTGGCGGCATGGTGGCTATCACCTTATTGTTTGATGCCTTTGTCATCAGTGGTACTGTCACCGAGACCTTTTATTTACAAATGGTGACGATTGCCGAGTCGACACCAGGACCGATTGCGATTAATCTTGCCACTTATTTAGGCGTAGCTCAATTCGGTGTCTTCGGCGGTCTTATCACCACCTTAAGTTTTATCTTACCTTCGATGATGATCATTTGGACGATGTATCCTATCTATCGCCGTTATGCTACTTCAGCCTATGTGAAATCCCTCTTGGTGGGCTTAAGAGTGATAGTCTTTGGCATCATCATGATTGCCATGGTAAGAATGGGATTATCGTTGGTCGAGGAGATTATCATCGCACCAGTTGCCTCCATTTCATTATTGATGTTGACTATCTTTTTATTACCCAAAATGAAAAACCGCCCATCCATCTTATTGATGATTGGAGCGGTTTTTGGAATTTTATTTTTCTAATCGACTAGTACATTTCGCCTGGATTTGGCATCGCGGGTGCTGCAGGTTTATCTTCTTTAATTTCGGTAACACCTGCTTCTGAGGTTACCAATAAGGCGGAGATACTGGTTGCATTTAAGACAGCAGATCGGGTTACTTTGGTAGGATCGATGATGCCTTCTTTTATTAAATTCACCCATTGACCTTTTTTGGCGTCAAAACCAAATTCAGGTTTTTGCTTCTTTTGATTTTCAATAATATCGCCACCATTAAATCCTGCGTTTTCTGCAATTTGGAATAATGGTGCAGATAAAGAATCTAAAACTGCTTGAATTCCTCTTTGAACATCAACATTTTCATCCTTAAGGGTATCTTTGAGTTCGTTATAGATTTCCATTAACGTTGCACCACCACCAGCGACAATTCCTTCTAGAACAGCAGCTTTCGTTGCATTTAATGCATCTTCAATATGGAGTTTCTTTTCTTTGAGTTCGGTTTCAGTAGTTGCCCCAACTTTGATAACGGCCACACCACCTGAAAGCTTTGCTAACCGTTCTTGTAGATTTTTCTTATCGTATTCAGAGGTTGATTTTTTGATTAAGTTTTCTAATTCTTTAATACGGTTGGCAATAGCTGGATTTTTGTGTGAACCACCCACTAAGGTCGTAGTATCTTTTTTGATGATAGCGCGACCAATCGTACCTAAATCATCGATGGTGACTTCTGATAATTTCATTGCCAAGTCTTTGGTAATAAATTTACCTTCTGTAAGGATGGCGATGTCTTGAAGTTGATCTTTTTGAGCATCACCAAAACCTGGAGCCTTGGTGACAACCACATTGAAGGTGCCACGAAGTTTATTGACGATGAGCGTATTGGTGACTTCATTTTCAACATCGTCCGCAATGATGAGTAAGGGTTTACCCGCTTTGACGACTTGTTCTAAGACAGGAAGAATGTCTTGAACGGTTGCAACCTTTTGATCGGTAACAAGGACGAGTGGATCTTCTAATTCAACGGTCATGGTTTCACGATTAGTAACGAAATAGGGTGATAAATAACCTTTATCATATTGCAAACCTTCAACGACGGAAAGTTCGGTATCGAATCCTTTTGATTCATCGACATTAATGACACCATTTTGTGAAACTTTTTCCATGGCATCGGCGATAATTTTACCGATTTCAGCACTACCTGCAGAAATGGTAGCCACGTTTTCAATGTCCGCACGGTTCTTTAATGGACGAGATTTTTTAAGTAAACGTTCGGCAACTTCTTTTCCGGCTTTTTCGATTCCTTGTTTAACAAGTACTGGATTAGCACCTTTTTCTAAAGCCTTAAAACCTTGATGAATCATCGCTTGTGCTAAGACGGTGGAAGTGGTGGTACCATCCCCTGCCATTTCATTGGTGTTACTTGCCACTTCATAAACGAGCTTAGCACCCATGTTTTCAAATGGATCTTTGAGTTCAATTTCTTTGGCGATACTAACACCATCATCAACGATAGAAGGCGAACCATAGCCCTTGTCTAAAACGACATTACGACCTTTAGGGCCTAATGAAACCTTGACAACATCTGCTAAGGTATCAACCCCCTTTAAGACTTTTAATTTAAAATCACGACCAAATAAAATTTGTTTTGCCATAATGACTCCTTTTTATTTTTCTACTTTTGCTAAGATGTTTTCAGCTTTGATCACTAAATAATCTTTGCCTTCGAGTTTAACGGTTGTCCCTGAATACGTTTGGTAAACCACTTGGTCACCGACCTTGAGTCCTTCAACTTTGGGGCCGACGGCAAGGACCTTACCAAAAGCAGGTTTGTCCTTTTCATCCGTACTGAGGATAATCCCAGACGCCGTTTTCTTCTCTTCTTTTTCTAAGGCTAAGACCACGTATAGATCTAATGGTTTTAACATAGCCAATCCTCCTTTAGCACTCTTATACTTTAAGTGCCAAATATAATTTACTTGATTCGTTTAAAGGTGTCAAGTTATTCACTAACGAATAAATGACATATAGTTTTTAAGCTCGTCAGTGTGGGGTTTTTCTAAAATTGAAACTGGTCCGTGTTCAAGGATTTTACCTTGATCCATAAAAATCACATAATCAGCAAAGTCTCGAACAAAACTTAAAACATGCGTGACAAAAATAAAGTTTTTACCGCTGCCTCTTAATTCTTTCACTGCCTGTAAAACTTCAAAAGATAATACAGGATCTAAACTCGCTGTGGGTTCATCCAAAAAAACAAGTTCTGGATCAAGAGAGAAAGCCCTTGCGATCGACGCTCGTTGTGCTTGACCACCGGAAACGTTTTTAGGCAGCTTATACATTTGATCTTGTAAGCGAACTCTTGTTAAATAATCTTTTGCAATTTCAATAGCCTTTGCTTTTTGATAACCACGTGTTTTTTCCAAAATGATAGAGATATTTCTCTCTAAACTTAGGTGAGGAAATAGATTATGGTTTTGAAAAACAAAGCCGATTTGTTTTCGATAAGTTTCATCCTGGACATTTAAATCATCAATTTGAATCGTTCCTTGACTGGGCTTTTCTAATCCCGAAAGTAAACGTAGTAAGGTTGATTTTCCTGAACCGGAAGCACCGATAATGGCAACGGAACGATATCCATCCAATTCAAAAGAAAGTGTTTTTAATACTTCAACATCGTATTGATGACTGACATTATGAATATTAATTTTCATGATTGTAATTTCTTCTGAATCCATTTGGTGAATTGTGATAAAGGAATCGTGATTACCAAATATAGCGCCCATAACAAAACGTAACCTTCCACAAATAAAAAGGTTCTCGATTGGGCAATATTAATTGCATAGTAAAGCTCAGCATAAGCAAGTACATACATTAATGAACTTCCCTTGACGATTAAAGAAAAATTATTCATCAATGGTGGCATTAACACTTTAATCACTTGTGGAATAATGATGTATTGATAACGTTGCCAACCGGTAAAGCCAAATAAATCCATCGCCATATACTGGTCTTTGGGAATGGATGAAAATGACGATTGATAAACATTCTTCATGTATGGTGAGATATAAAGGATTAAACCTAGAATCCCTAAAAATGGACGATTAAAATTATCGAAGGCAGGACCAATAAGGAACGCCATTAAGACAATCATCACCAACAAAGGTGTACCGTAAATCACTTCGGTGAAGACGTCTACAAGTGCTCGAAAATAAGCAAATTTAGAAATGGATAACAGGTAGAATATAAATCCTAGAATTAAACTTCCAATAAGGGTAATCAAGGATACATATAAAGAATTGATTAACCCTAGAAAAATTAATCTTCCAAAATCTTCAAATAATGGCGCTAGCGTAAACTCCGCATCACGAGAATAGATAACAAATAAGATAACGGCAACAAAGGTTCCAATGGCTAATGCGTAGTTGAAAAGCTTTTTCATTTTCCTATTCGGCAGTGATATAGAAGTCAATGCCATAACGTTCTAATTGCGCGAGCACAACAGCATCCCAATTGGCGCGTAATTGGTCATATAAACCATCTTCGTCATTGAAGGTGTCAATGAATGCATTGGCTTCTGATAATAGTTCGGTATTGCCTTTATTTACAGCCATTCCAATTGGTGAAGAAACCCATGGATCCCAGACAATTAATGTCGTTTCACGATTAGCCTTAAATCCATTGACAACTGGTGAAGCTGACATTAACAAAATATCTGCATCGCCTTGTGCAACCGCTTCAATAGCAGTTGATAAATCAACATATTCTGTCACCGTTTTACCAAAACTCGTAGGAATGGTTGCCGAAACTTGCGCTGCAATACCAGCAAATCTTGCTGATTCAACGGCAAGTAATTCCTCAGTGGTCGAATCGACAGTTAAGGTGTTTGTTTCAGCAAAATCTTTATTTACTAATGTAATAATTTTAAAGAAGAAATAAGGATCCGTAAAATCCACAACTTCTTGTCGGGCTGCGGTGATACTCATACTAGCAATAACAATATCAATTTCACCAGATTGCAAAGCTGGAATTAATCCGCCAAAGTTTGTATTGACGATTTCAGTTGGTCTACCTAAGAATTCGCCAAAAGCTTTTGCGACATCCACGGAAATACCTTCTGGTTCATTTTCACCTGTGACGGTTTCAAATGGGGGATAACGTAAATCCATCCCAACGCGAATCGGTTCACCTGCTGGTGTGCACCCAGCGAGAACACCAACAGCAACTAAAGACGAAACTAAAAGAAACGATTTTTTCATAATAGACTCCTTTTTATATTTTATTATTTTGCCTTAATTGGAAAGATTTAACCAAGTGATATACTCAAAAACTTTTTGGATAAACGCTGTAAGAGATCTTTTGATACTGGATGTTTGATACCCATGATCATCGTTAATAGCATCGCTCGTTCGGCAATTGCACCACTAATCAATGCGTTACGTTGCCAAGCATCGTTGAGATCTTTACTGTGATATAACAAATGAACAATGATCGGCACACTTTGATTAATTGCACATGCTGTCCCAGCGTAATCTTTGACGAACGCTAATGTATCCGTCATCTCTAAAGCTTTTTTGAGTTGAACCGCAAAACGCCGTGGTGCCTTCACAATCGCTTGTTGAATCGCTTGTTGCATCGATGTTTTGTCTAGATTCGAGATGATTGCATCAAACATGTCATAACAGGCTGGATATTCTTCTTTGTTGGTGAATAGTTGTGCAAGATCCCACGCGCGTTCATTGGATAAACCAAGTTGTTTGGTAGCGATATAAGGAATAAATCCAATCAAGTGATCATCATCCATAGCGATCGATGGTAAAGATAATTTCATTTTCTCATTCAGTGTGTTGATAATGAGTTTATGGCCGTACGTTTCAATATAACCAGCATAATCACCACCTGGGCGAATATGAGTATAGATTAACTCACCATATGCGGCTCTCGATAAATTGGGATTGGCTTTTAATGCATCTGTTAACCAAAATAAGAACATACCTTGGGAGGTAACATCGCCCACTTCTGCGAGTGGATAAGCATAATAGGAAGGTTGAGCTTCATCGAACATTTTTTTATCTTGTCTACGAAAAAATAAACTTTCTTTTTTAGCTAAGTTAGCTAAATAGACAGGATTATAAATCCAATGAATACCTAAGGTAGCTGCATTGCCTAACAAGGCGTGTTCAACAAATCTTTTCATGAAACTTTAATTCTCCATACATTGATTGTAAGTGGATAAAGTTTGTTTAACAAACGATACACAATCAACCAAACAAGAATAGTAGCCGTGTAATTGACGAGGACGATACCCCACCAAACGCCTGTGACACCTAAGCTGAGTAACTGACCTAAAGCATAAAAGACAAAAATCGGTGTGAATTGCCTTAAAACACCAATCATCAAAGCGTAATATGGTTTTTTAATTGCCTGGAGAACACTACTGGCGATTCCAATCATCGAATAGGAATAGATTGCTAAACCTTCAATCCGTAAATAACGCGCGCCTTCTTGAATCACTTGAGGATCTTGGTTGAAAATTGCTACAAGTTGAGGAGCAAAAGGATAAATAATCGCTAAACCAACCGTAAGCAAAATCAAAGCATATTTTGCTGCCTGTTTAATCGATTGAAGAATGCGTTGCCATTGTTGGGCACCAAAGTTTTGACCGACGAGCGCAACCGTAGCAATATTCAGTCCAATCGTTGGTAATAGGGCAATTTGTTCAATGCGTACTGCAACACCATAACCGGCAATGGTTTCATTGGTGCCAAATTGATAGATGAAATATTGAATAATGAAAATTCCGATTGAGACCGTTGCATTATTCAAAGATACTGGAATGCCTTGCTTTAGTAACTGACGAACTGAAGTAAGCGATAATCGACTCTTGATAAATAAGGTTCGATCGTATCCTTGAGACTTAAAGAAGGAGAATCCTAAATATACTGTACCGATTACTTGGACTAATACGGTTGCAAGTGCCACACCAGCAGTTCCCATTCTAGGTAAGCCAAACCACCCAAAGATGAACATGGGATCAAGAATTAAATTCAGAAAAAAACCAATGATTAAAAAGTTACGGAAAGGTTTGGTGTTGCCTTGAGCTGAAAGTAAGCCATTAAAAGTAAAGTTAAGTATTTGAAAAACTGCACCTATGATGACAACGTTCATATAGGCTAAACCTTCATTCAAAACTTCACCTGTTCCGCCACTAACTTGTAATAACCACGGAATCGCAAATGGACTGACAATCAGTAAAAGCATTGCGATTAATAGAGAAACCAACAGTGCATTTTTAGCAATTTGATGATAACCAAGTTGATCTTTTTTCCCTAAAGCAATCGCAGCAAGTGCAGTCGATCCAGTACCCACACCACTCGCCAAAGCGATTGTAATTAAAAAGATCGGAAATGAAATCGTTAAACCTGCAAGTGCGGATACGGAAAGTTGACCGGCAAAGTAGGTGTCAACCACATTGAACAAGGTGTTGAATAAAAAGCCGATGGAAGCAGGAATCGCGATTTGTCTTAAGGCTTTTTTGATTGAGCCTTCGGTCAGGTTATTTTGTTGCATAAACATAATCATAGCACACACAGTTTTTTGTCGTGGTTTTTGTCTTATTTCACATATAATATGAATGTATGCTACAAAAATGGATATCTAAATTGACGTGGATGAAATCATATCCCATTGAAATCCTTATCCTAGGAATTTTGGGGATTCTTGCCTTGATGGTGAGGTTTTCACTGACGAATTGGATTTCCGGAGACTATACGAGTTTTCTAAGACCTTGGATGCAACTCATCGTCAATGGCGGAGGGTTTGCAAGTCTTGGTACCAAAATTGGTGACTACACCCCACCTTACATTTATCTTCTAACCATCCTTTCGTATTTTCCAGATCAAAGTTCGAGTGAACCTTTTTTATTTGGTATCAAATTAATATCCATCGGATTTGATTTTTTATTAATGGTGGGCATTTATTTCAATGCTCGGATTTGGTTAAAAGCCTACCATCGTTTATTGCCAGCCTTGGTTGCCATTGGTACTTTGTTTTTGCCAACAGTTTTAATTAATGGATCTTTATGGGGGCAAATTGACGCAAGTTATACTGCGTTTGGTTTAATTGCCCTTTATTATTTGCAAAAAGATAAGCCGTTCTTATCTGCGGTTTGGTTTGGTGTCGCCTTTAGCTTTAAACTTCAGGCTATCTTTTTTCTTCCAGTTTTTATGCTTTACTTTTGGTATCAACACCGGCAAAAGATTGTTTATGTGTTCATCGTCCCAATTGTTTACTACATCTTAGCCTTGCCAGCCTTGATCGCTGGTAGAAGCTTGACGGATATTACCACCATCTATTTACTGCAAACGCAAACGTATCCCTTATTAACCCTAAACATGCCAAACATGTATCAATGGTTTCCGAATCAACGTTATGAAGATTTAAGTTTATTCGCCATTGGTTTATTTACGGCCTTGATGGCAATCCAATGGTTAGCGATGTTGATGCAAAAGATTATCCTCAAAAAAGAGCACATCCTTCTTTTTACGTATTGGAGTGTCTTGATGGCGAATTTCTTCTTGCCAGCAATGCATGAACGGTATCTATTTGCTGCTGATGTGATTGTAATTCTATTAGTCCTTCAATATGGAAAAAAATATTTTATGGTTTTATTAACTCAAATCATCTCTTTACTTGCCTACGCACCCTTTATTTTTAGTCAAACCCCTATTCCACACGATGAAGTGGCAGTAGGATTTTTAGTAACGCTTGTACTTGCGACATACTGGTTGTGGGCCATCCTTAAAAGTCCATCCGAAATAAAGGAGTAATCACATGGAAAAAGAAGAATTAAGAAAGACGTTAGAGTTGATTGCCCTGAAGGGTGATTTGAATGCACGTCTTAAACAATATGGACGCGAAATCGATGAAGATATGGCCTCATTTAAACTTCTTTCAGAAAGGTTTGAAGGTAAAATCGTTCAAGATACCATTCGGGATTTAGAAGAAGAAACAAGATATACACCACTGAATCGAAAAGTGACGGTAGAAGTGCAAGCTGGTAACTTTGAGGTCCACTTACCAATCATCATTGATGAAATTCAAGATGAGCTTGTTCCGATTATTTATTACATCAAAAAAGATATTCAACGACTAACGACAATCGGTAGTGTCTTACTAGCGATTGGTAACTTTGTTCTCATCTTTGGTGGATTACTATCTGAAACCATTTTCTTTAATTCAATTTCTTCTGAAGTCTATGCCATTCTGAGTTGGATTTTTATTTGGACTGGTGTGGAGCGATTATTGTTTGATCGTCGGGCTTTGCAATACCGAATTAAATTATTGAAACGCCTGTTCCACGCTAAATATATCTTGGTAAGAATGACGATTAAAAAGGGTACTTCTAAAGAGCCTTCAGTTGACTAAAAATTAATATTTTACTAACACTAATATGGTAAAATAAATAGAATCTAAGGAGATTAGATATGAAAAGATTAATTTTTAAAGTCTTGTTACTCGCATCGATTTTGTTCATTACGATCATGAACGTCATTTATGGATTCATGAACGACTTTAATTATACTGCCTTAACTACAATCATTATTTCCTTATGGGATGGATTTTTAGCCTACGTTATCGAATTTGCAACCACACTCAATTTCAACCTCAATGGCGGTAGTGCCGTTGTCGATTATGTAATTTTAGGTGCCCTAGGACTTTCCTTGGTTCTTGCACTCGTCGTCACCATTAGGGGCTTTATCGTTCGTCGACCTTTGCTAGGTGTCCTCGCAGGTTTATCCATTATTGATTTCTTTTCCATCGGTGTTAGTTCCATCATCCTTAATAACGACTTTACAGGCGGACGTTTTGTCAATTATTTAATAGATTTATTTGAATCAGATTCCATTAACACCTTGTTTTATGCTGCTACTTTTGCACTAACTTTATTAGCATTGCTCACGATCTTCTTATTAGGCATGACTTCAAAAGCCAAGGCCAAAGTTGCAAAGAAAGTAGTTACGTTACCAATATCACCATCCATTAATCAACCTTTACCAGTTCAACCAACGCTACAAACAACTTCACCAACGGCAACAGTTTCACAACCAACCACGGGTGATAACTTATCCGAACTCGTCAAAGTCGTCATGCAAGAAGAACTCAATATGATGAGAAATACCCAACAAATTTATCCCTCACCCAATATGGGTGTTGCAGTAAATCCTTATGCCTCTTCCATTGATCTCAATGTGGTTAGAAGAATCGTCATGGAAGAACTTGCAAAATTCCAAGGTCAATATATCTCAAGAGCAGAAGCTCAAGCTTTAATCGTTCAAGAAATTGCCACGATTAAGGCTCAGCTTCGAATCAAATAAACTTTAAACGTCTAAGAATAATTGATCGCCATCAATCACAACCTTATGGGTTGTGATTTTTTCTGGACCAAAATCAAAATAAATCATTTTACTAACCTCATCAATTTCTCCGGAGACAAGATTAAATTTAGCTTGATGAAGGGGACATATGACGGTGTCGCCTTCTAATTTTCCCTGGTATAAAGACGCTTCTTGATGTGGGCATTCATCGGGTATCGCGTAAACATGAGAACCGACTAAGGCGATGAGATAAGGATGATTACTTAAAATGACACGCCATTTTTTATCTTGTTTTAACTTCGCATACGATCCTATGTTATGTTTCATATTTTTACCATAAGTGAAGATGATGAGGGTTGTCAAATAAAAAACATCCATTATGGGGGATAATGGATGTTCTGTATTGGCATACGCCATCACAGCAATGTGGGGGAATCACGATTTGAATAATTTCTTATCGCGAAGTTATTTTATAATAGCGATATGATAATGTCAAAATATAAACTAAATATTGCAACTGTAAAGAATA
>JBEDEK010000103.1:0-4428 GCA_041175745.1 Bacillota bacterium
ATATTATTTTTGCCTTATTACTAACCTTATTTGCTGGACTAGCTTCCGGTATTGGTGGATTACTTGCATTTACAAAACTTGCTAATAACGCTAAGTTTTTTGCTTCAAGTTTAGGTTTTTCAGCAGGGGTAATGATTTATGTTTCATTTCTTGAGATCATTCCTAAAGGTTTAGCGGCACTAAATGAGAATTTTAATTCAACCATAAGCGAATGGATTGCGATTGGAGGATTCTTTGTTGGCATCTTTTTTATTTTGTTAATTGATCAATTGATTCCTCACGAGCAAAATCCTCATGAAATAAAGGAAAAAAACCAAAATTCGAATTTAATCAGAATGGGATTATTTTCTGCTTTTGCAATTGCTTTACATAATTTTCCCGAAGGAATGGCAACCTTTTATGCTGCTTTAGAAGATGCTCGTTTAGGTTTTGGCATTACCATCGCTATCGCACTTCATAACATACCAGAAGGTATTGCGATTGCCTTACCAATTTATCAAGCGACTAAAAATCGTGCAAAAGCATTCAACCTTGCCTTGATATCAGGACTGGCAGAACCAATAGGTGCGTTGATTGGATTTTTAATATTTTCTTCAATCTTACCTACGAGCGTTTTCGGTGTTATTTTTCCTTTTGTCGCCGGCATTATGGTCTATATATCGTTAGACGAGTTGCTACCAACATCTGAAAAATATGGCCATCATCATTTATCGATTCTTGGATTAATCGGTGGCATGGCGGTGATGGCACTTTCACTGTTAATTATTTAATTTTTTTTATAAACGATTTGATTATCTATCACCGTCATCATGACGGTTGTTGTTTGTAGTTTTTTTTCGTCTTGTAAAAAATCCTCATTAAAAAAAGTAAAGTCTGCTAAGTTTCCAATTTTTAAAGTGCCACGATGGGCTAGATCATAGGTAGGTGCATTCGCGCCTATTGTATAAAGCTCAACTGCATCTCGCATCGATAATTTTTCTTCGGGTTGGTAAACTTTTTGATTGTGGTCACTGATGCGTTGGGTTAGCGCTTTGATACCTAAAAGTGGATTGGGTATTTCAACAGGTGCATCACTACTACCGCATAAAACGAGATTGGCTTTCAGGTATTGTTTCCATGGATAAATGAGTTCAGTTTTTGGAGATATCAACTCCAATGCCCAAGGAAGATCGGAGGACATAAATTGAGGTTGAATATCAAAGATCAAAGAAAGTTTTTTCAACTTTTGAATGGTGGAAGGTTTTGCAAACGAAGCGTGTATAATGCGATCATGCAAGCCAGGTTTTACAGGATATTTCATTAACCAATCTGCCACTTCATCGAGTGCTTGATCTCCAATGGTATGAATGGCAATCGGTAATCCAGCTTGGCGAATTCGAATCAATAACGCTTCCCAAGCTTTTAGATTAAATTGTCTTTCTCCATTGTTATTTGAATGTTGATAGGGATGTGACATCAACGCTGTTTGACTAGAAATGGTGCCATCATAAAAAGTTTTAATCGCTCCTAATTGTAAATAAGGATTTTGATTTAACCATGCGCGTTTACTTTCTAAATAGGCATCTAATTCTTTATGGTGAATTAATAAATGGGTTCGGAAAGGAACCATCTTCAAAGCTTCTTCAAAAGCTTCTAATGTATCTTTAAAACCATTAAAGTAATAAAGATCATCGCTATGACCACCCGTAACTCCAAAAGCTTGTAATTGTTTGAGGGCTTTAACAATCATAGATGTTAGTTCTGTTTTTTTATACTTAGGTATGCTTTGAACCGCTGCCATCGCATCCGCTTCATGAAGAATGCCTGTTGGGTGTTTGTCTAAACCAATACGATTGAGTAATGCTTGATTAACCGTAGCCCCATGATAATCAGCATGCCGCAACAAAATCGGTATCGTTGAGGATATCTCATCGAGATCATGTTTATTCAAATCCTGTTCGATGTGACCTTGTGCATATAAAAAAGGAGTTTTCATATGTGTACGAACTTTACTTAAGACTTCTTCTTTTTTGAGGGATTTATTTAATTGCAATAGAGTTAGTTTTTCTCCATAACCTAAAATATGTAAATGTGCATCAACCAAACCAGGTAAACCCATCCATCCTTGGACATCAATCGAAGATTGTGCTTTCCAATTTGGATGAAAACCGAGATGAACAATTTTTCCATTTTCGACCCAAATTTCTTTAACATAGGGTTGATCTTGAATTAAAGTATGAAAGCGACCATTGAAATAACGTGTTTTCATTGAATATTGAAAAAAGATTGCTTATTCAGCAATCTTAGCATCTTGTAATCGTTGGGCTCTGCGTTGTGATTTTTCCAACAGTTTTTCTTCTTCACTTGCTAGACGTTGCATTAAGGTTGCAAAGATAACGGCACCGACAATCATCAACAAACTACCCCAAATTTGCCATGAGAAATTAGTGGAAAGAAATTCGTTCATTGCATTTTCAGCGATTCGAATCCAATTTTGAGCATATGGTAAGTTTACTAAATCACGTAAAAAACCTAAAATAGCGAGAACCAAACCTGAAACTAGTGATATGAAAGACAACCCACCCCAAATTTGTTGGGGCAAAGTTAAGCGTGTTTTTTTATTGTTGGTCATGATCATTTCCTAGAAAGATTTTAGCAACTTTACTGAACAAATTCAATTGAATTCACTTAATCGTTTCCTTTAAGTTATAAACTCGTTTTATCAAATGTTTAGCATACTTTTTGACTTCTGGATGCGCGTGATCCATACAATAACTTTCAGAGAATGCTTTAAACATTGGAATGTCGTTACCGGAATCACCCACCACAATTACATCCTTGGGTTTAACACCTTTCTTTTTAATCAGTGCCCGTAATGCCGTAGCCTTATTCGTTCCTAAAGTTGAAACCTCAATCAAACCATTAATCCAAGCGATTTCAAGTTGAGGAAATTTCTTTTTTAACTTTTTGCTTTCTACCAAAGCTAATTTTTTTCCATGTTTACTGATTCCAAAATAAATCAACAAACGTTGAATAACAGCATCTCCATGAACTTGTTTAAGAAAATAATCATTATCTTTTTTGTAATCCTCACGATAACGACCTTGTAGTAGATAATAAATGCGGTAAATAATATCTAAATACCACACATAGTTTGATGTAAATACAATGTTAGATTCGTTTTTTGTATCAATTGAAAACATGAACCTGCGATGCCTTTTTTGAATGTATTGTGTTACATCCTCAACATCTTTAGAAGTCATGGATTGATCAAGAATAACCTGATGATCATGAACAACCATACAACCATTACGACAGACAAAATCAAGGTCTAATTTAATTTGTTTTAAAACTTTTTCTACAAAAAGGCGATTTCTTGAAGTAACAAAAACCACTTCATGACCATGAGCAATCGCATATTTTACAAATGCAACGTTCTCTTTGGATACTAAGCGAATCCTTTTTTTGGGATAGAATAAAGTTCCATCTAAATCAATCGCGAATAATTTTGGCATGATTTATTGTAATTTATTTTCAGCTTGAATTAAACCAAAACCACCATCTTGGCGATGGTATAAAAGACTAATTTGTTTATCTTCAACATCTAGATAGATAAAGAAATTATGACCTAAGGCTTCCATTCTTGTAATGGCTTCTTCCATGGTCATTGGGTTTAAAAAAATCGATTTTGTACGAACGACTTCATCTTTTTTAATTTGAACTTTTTCGTTTTCAATAGCATCGAGAATAATCGATTCACCTAAACTGGGGTGTTTATAACTTTTTATTCGAGTCTTTAGTTTTCGAAGTTGATTGTCTAATTTGTCTAGTGCTAAATCAACTGCAGCATATAGATCATCGTGTTTAACTTCGGCTCTGACATCCATCATCGGCGTAAAAATCGTAATTTCGACTTTTGCACCAACTTTATAAGAACGAACAACAACTCGACATGTGACATCATCCTTGATAACGAAAAACTTATTGAGGTGATCGAGTTTCTTTTGAATCGTATTTGAAATAGCACTGGTAACGTCAATATTCTTACCGACAATTTGATATTTCATATGCCACTCCTTGTATCATTATTATCTCAAGTTTGCATCAATTAAGGTAGTGGTAAGGGTGATTTTTAAAACAATAAGTTCTGAATTTCAATCACTTTATCAGTTTTTTCCCAAGGAACATCTAAATCAGGTCTTCCAAAATGACCATATATTGCTAAATCACGGTATTTAAAGGTTGGTCGATTCAATGAGAAACGTTGAATAATCTCTCCGGGTTTAAAAAAGAATACCTTTTTAACCACTTGCAGAACTTTTGCTTCGCTTAACCCTTTTTTCAATGTTCCGAATGTAAATAATGTTAAAGAAACAGGTTCGGCTTGTCCAATAATATAAGCAATTTGAATTTCTACTTTTTTAGCAACACCAGCTTCAACTAAATTTA
>JBEDEK010000104.1:0-8683 GCA_041175745.1 Bacillota bacterium
TACTAATATAAGATACTTATTTACTATTCCTTATCTTTTGTGATAAGTGTTTGAATTTTCTTCTCTGCATCCAACAAGGCTTTTTCAACGGTTTTCATCAAAGCAGTTGCCTCTTCAAAAAGCTTCAAGTTTTCTTGTAATGAAAGCTTGCCAGATTCCAATGATTTTACAATCACTTCTATCCTTACTAAACTCGCCTCAACATCAAGTACTTTTTCTGCCATAAATTTATCCTTTCTTCTTCACTTCACTGGTGAAGGTTCCGTCTTTCAATTGGGTGGTAATGAGGTCGCCAACTTTTACTTCTTTAAGTGAGTGAACAACATCTCCGTTTGCCAACGTCGTTAAAGCGTATCCACGATCAATAACTGCATAGGGTGATAGGGCATTTAAACTTGCACGGAATTGATTCGCCTTTGCTTGGCTACTTTGTAATAAAGTCTTGATAGCTTGTTGTAAACGATTTTGATAATTCTTAAGGTTTTCTTTTTGTAATGTGTACATGGCTAAAGGAGTAACAAGGACTGGACGTTCTTGAAAGGCGTAAAGTTGCTTCTTTAATAATTCGATACGCGTTTGCATTGCTTGTTGAGCTCGTTCCAAACTTGTATGTAAGTCTTGATAAATATCTTCTTGATTGGGTACAGCAAGTTCAGCGGCACCCGTGGGTGTTGAAACGCGTTTATCTGCTACTAAATCTACCAATGATAAATTGATTTCATGGCCAATTGCGGCAATTGTGGGTATTGGACATAAGGCAACCTTACGAACCAAAGATTCATCATTAAACGCCGAAAGATCTTCTTCAGCTCCTCCACCCCGCGCGATGATTAAGACGTCTAAAGGTGTTTGATAGGCAAGATTTAAGGCTCTGATCAGGTCTTTTGGGGCTAACAAACCTTGTACCAAAGATGGAAAAAAGATGAGTTGGGCTAATGGATAGCGACGATGCAAGTTTGTTGTTAAATCCTTTAATGCTGCTGAATCTCTTCCGGCAATGATGCCAACCACGGATGGATACTTTGGTAAGGGGCGCTTTTTTATGGCATCAAACAAGCCCTCTTTCAGTAACTTTTCTTTTAACTTTTGTAAAGCCAACAATTGATCACCTAATCCGAATAACTCAATTTGTTTCGCATTAATTTGATAACTGCCATCTTTAACATAAACAGAAATAGCACCAGTCACTAAGACTTCATCACCATCTTTTGGTAAATATTTAGGATAGGCACCGTATAAGAAAAAGACCGCACTAATCTTTGCTTCTTGGTCTTTCAAGGAAAAATATAAAGCTTTAGGGTATTGGCGAAAATTACTCACTTCACCTTTTAAAATGACTTGGCGAAACGTAGCGCCATCTTCAATGTGGGTTTTAATGGCAGTATTGATTTCTTTAATCGTGAGGTACGATCGTGCTTCCATAGATTCATAATACCTTATCGAGGATGGCGTTGATAAAGGCATAATCTTTTTCATCTACGAATTTCTTTGCTAGCTTAATGGCATTATCAATGACGACTTTTTTATCAACATCTTTGACATATTGGTAATGAGAAACAGCTAATAAAAAAATTGCCTGAGTCAGCATATTTAAACGATCAAAGGTCCACTTCACCAAATGAGGATTAATCAAATTGATAATGGAGGTTTGGTGTTTAATGGCCATGAACACAACTTCTTTAATATACAGATCGATATTGTCATAAGGTTCTTCAAGTAAATCGACCATTAATTTTTCTAAATCAACCGATAAATCGATCTTTGCCAATGTCAAAGCATTATAAATAAGGGTCATCGCTACTTCATGCGTTTGATTGCGAGTTAAGGGTTTATTCATACGAAAAATATTGTAGCATAGCGAGCTTTTAAATAGTGTAACCTTACGATATTTGTTCTAAATTTGCGACTTTAACATCGATGCGAAATGGCACCATTTCGGTAAAGGCAGATAAGGAAGAGGCAATTTCTTCTTGGATTGCTAAACACACCGCGTTGATATTGGCATTTTTATTTAAAGATACCGTTACTGCGACAGTCACCAATCCTTTTTTAATATTGACGGAAATCGGTTTAAAAATATTAAACCGTGATGCCTTTGAGGATATTTTTGCGCCTCTAACTTTATTGGTCGCATATTCGGCAATTTGATAAAAAACTTGATATGACAAATTTAAATCACCGAGTTTAGAGTAGTTATTAATGTGAACGTATTGTGCCATATTCTTATTTTAACACGTTAGTTTTTACCGAGGATGATAGACGCAATTTTTTTGCTTAAAAGTTCTGCGGTAAGACCGTAGTAAGCCATCACCACAGGTCCAGGTGCCGATTGACCATAGGTATCGATACCGAGATTAAATTGACCGATTCGATGCCAACCAAACGTTGATAAAGCCTCAAGGGTAATGGTTTTATCTGGATTAGGGAGGATGGTTTTTTGCTCAGAAAAAGGTAAAGCTAAAAATTGATTCATTGAAGGCATGGAAATAACACGGACATAGATTTGTTCGTTCAATAAACGCTTTTGTGTATCGATTGCCAAGGATACTTCGGATCCCGTTGCAACAATGGTCCACTGGGTAGGATTCGTACTTGCAGAAATCTCATAAGCCCCTCGTTTAGTTTTTTCTAATGAAGATCCAGCAAGTAAAGGAACAGCTTGTCTTGTTAGGATGATGGCCGAAGGACGGGAGGTTTCTCCTATCGCTTGTAACCAAGCTGCTAAGGTTTCATTGGCATCGGCAGGGCGAATAACATTGAGATTTGGAATTGCTCTTAACATTGCAAGTTGATCAATCGGTTGATGGGTAGGACCATCTTCGCCAAGGGCAACAGAGTCATGTGAAAAAACAAAAATAGAAGGAATGTGGCTGAGGGCAGCTAAGCGAATGGCAGGTTTCATATAATCGGCAAACGCAAGGAAGGTTCCGGTATACACACGTAGCCCTCGGTGTAACATCATGCCGTTTTGAATCGATGCCATGGCAAATTCTCGAATACCAAAATTGATGTTTTTACCTGCAGGATTCGTTGCAGTCATATCGGTTGCATTTGCTAATGTGGTCATCACTGACTTAGCGACGTCTGCACTTCCTCCTATTAACATCGGTAAGTGCACAGACAATGCATTCAACACTTGTAATGAAGAATTACGGGTTGCGTCTTTATAACCTACAGGAAAACTTATGATTGGTGAAGGTAAATGTTGAACAAACTGTAAGGTATCGCCTTGTTTAAATGCTTTCGCAATTTCAGGTTTGGTTTGTTCAATGGAGTGCCATTGGCGCATCCATTTCTTGTATTTATTCTTTCCACGTTTTCCAAAGGAATCATTGAAGTGGTCATAGACTTCTTGAGGAACAAAAAAGTCTCGGTGGGACCATCCATAGCTTTGTTTAGCGCCCGCACCATCTTCAATCCCTAATGGATTACCATGAACTTTATAGGTGCCTTGATTTTTTGAACCTTGACCAATCACTGTCTTCATTATAATTATCGTTGGTTTGGTTTGACTTCGTTTTGCTTTGCGAATGGCTTTATCAAGTGCGATGATATCGTTTCCATCCTCAACAACAAGCACTTGCCATCCTGATGCGATAAATCGTTTTTTTACATCTTCTGAAAAGGACATTGCTAAAGGACCGTCCAATGTTACTTGGTTGGCATCATAGATTAAAATTAATTTATTGAGTTGTTGATGACCGGCAAAGGAAATCGCTTCTTGAGAAATACCTTCTTGTAAACAACCATCACCACTTAAGACATATGTATAATGATCGATCAATCCTTCTTGCGCATACATCGCTCGTAATGTGCGTTCTGCGAGAGCAAATCCAACAGCTTGCCCTATCCCTTGTCCCAAAGGACCGGTGGTAGCGTCTACACCTGGGGTTAAGTGCACTTCAGGGTGACCTGGAGTTTTACTACCAAGTTGGCGAAATAATTTTAATTGTTCAATCGGTAAATCATAGCCCGCTAAATGTAAGATACCGTAAAGTAGCATACTTGCATGACCGGCAGATAAAACAAAACGATCACGATTAATCCAGTCAGGATTTTTCGGGTCGCTCATGAAGTGTTTACTAAACAAAGTATAAACTGCAGGAGCCGATCCAATTGGCATACCTGGGTGACCACTTTTGGCAGCATTGGTCGCATCAATTGCCAGAGCACGTAAGGCACTAATCGTTAGTTGTTCAATACTCATTTTTTCTCCTTCAATTGAATGGATAATTCATCAAGTTGCTTGGTTTCAACTGTATTCGGTGTGCCTTCGAGTAAACCCACCATCTTTAAATTCTTAGGAAAAGCAATAACGTCTTTAATATTATCGGTGCCTGTCATGATCATCGTTAAACGATCGAGCCCAAAGGCAATGCCACCATGTGGTGGGGTTCCGTAATTAAAGGCTTGAATAAACCAACCAAATTTCTTTTGAATGGCTTCTTCACTCATGCCCAATAACGAAAAGATTTGTTTTTGAATGGCCTTATCATAAATTCTCATCGAGCCGCCACCTGCTTCGTAACCATTGATGACTAAGTCATAAGCCTGCGCAAGGACTTTCTTTGGTTGTGTTTGTAACAGCGGTAAATGGATATCTTGCGGTCGTGTGAAGGGGTGATGTGCGGCAACTAAATGACCCTCATCGTTCGTGTCAAATAATGGAAAATCCGTGACCCAAGCGATTGCTACTTTCTTTTCATCCACGAGGTTTAACAATTTTGCACCTCTCATTCTAAGAATCCCCATCGCCGTATTGAGGACTGTGAGTTCTGCATGCGAGGCAACGAGATAAACATCACCAGGTTTTAAATCCAACAATCGTGTGAGTTCTTCTACCGAATCTGGAGTAATAAACTTTAAAAAAGAACTTTGTAATTGACCTTGGTCGTGTTTAAACATGACCAAACCTTTAATACCAAATGGTTTAACAAAGGTCGTCCATTCATCAAGGATTTTTCTCGAGATAATACTCGCTGCATTGGCTAATTTTAATCCTTTGATGTGTGAGGATTCAAAGCCTGCTTTTTCATATGCGTTTTTTAAGATTGTTGGCACGCTTGATAATGGAAGATCAAAACGTAAATCGGGTTTGTCTGTACCATAAAGTGCCATCGCTTTTTCATAACTGAGACGAGGAAAAGGTTGAGGCAATGAAAGACCTTTCACGGATTGAAAGACTTCTCGTATTGCCGCCTCCATTAAGTTTAAAAATTCATCCTGGCTTAAAAACGAAGCTTCAACGTCGATTTGGGTAAAGTCGGGTTGGCGGTCTGCTCGTAAGTCTTCGTCTCGAAAACAACGGGCAATTTGATAATAACGTTCGAGTCCACCAATCATCAATAATTGTTTATATATTTGAGGTGATTGGGGTAAAGCGTAAAATGACCCAGGGGTTAATCTTGAAGGCACTAAAAAGTCTCGCGCACCACCAGGGGTAGATAGAGTTAATAAGGGTGTTTCGATGTTAGTGAAGTCATGCTTCGCAAAGAAAGCATGAAAAGCGTTCATGATTTTGCTGCGAGTGATAAGGATATCTTGTATCGGTTTTCGCCGTAAATCTAAGTAACGATATTGCAAACGAATATCTTCACCAGCATCTGTTACGTCATCGACAATTAACGGCAACACTTCAGCTTCATTAACCACTTTCAAATTGGTAACTTCGACTTCAATTTCTCCCGTTGATAAGCTAGGATTAGCAACAGCTTTTTTGCTAATCACACCTTGAATTTGAATCAAGTATTCGTTTTTGATGTCTGGAACTTTCGTTGGATCTTTGATCATCAATTGAATGATGCCGGAACGATCCCTTAAATCAATAAACATTAACGAACCTAAATTACGTTTACGTTGAACCCATCCAATTAATGTAACGGATTGCCCCACATCTTTAAGTCGAAGGCTTCCGTTCACGTGACTACGATAAAGCATTTTTATTTCTCCTTATGACCGTGATCATCATGATCATCTGTTTCCTCATGGTGATGATGTCCTGGTTGATTGGTTAAATGCTGCATGAGATGAACGACTTCATTGACAGGAACCAGTTGTTGTTCTTGCGTTTGTAAATTTTTAATCGTTACTTGATTTGCTTTCATTTCTTGATCACCAATGATCACTGCATAGATCGCATCTTTCTTAAGCGCTGCTTTGATAGAGGCCTTCATGGATTTGTGTTCAAGGTTTAATTCGGTCTTGAAATTAGTATGACGAAAATTGTGTGAGAGTTTTAATGCATAAAGATCAGTTTCAGGCATCATGGAAATGATATAAATATCTGTAAATGGTTTGACATTATCAAGACGACCACTATCAGAAAGAACCGCCATCAGTCTTTCTAGACCAAATGCAAAACCAACAGATTTTAGTGGTTGTCCACCTAACTCTTTCACTAAATTGTTATACTGACCACCTGCTCCTAATGCACCATAATCAAGACCTTTATCGGATACCATGTGAAATTCAAAAACACAATCGGCGTAATAGTCCAATCCTCGAACGAGCTGAGGATCTTCCGTGAAGACAACACTTAAATCCTTTAATGCATGTTTTACTTCAGCGTAATAAGCTTGGGATTCTTTGGATAAAAAGTTAGTAATATTGGGGGCTTTTTTGGCTAACAATTGATCTGCTGGAACTTTGCAATCCAACATTCTTAATGGGTTGGTTTGAAATCGTTGTTGGCAGTCAGGACAGACCGAAGGAAGATGAGGTTCATAAAACGCTTTGAGTGCAGTTCGATATGCATCTCGGGTTGCGGAATCACCCAATGAATTAAGTTTAACCGTGACTTGTTTAAATCCCATCACTGTAAAAGCGGTAACACCTAATGAAATCGTTTCAGCTACCGAAAGAGGTGAAGTGATGCCGATATTTTCAACACCAAATTGGTGAAATTGACGAAAGCGACCAAGTTGGGGTCTTTCGTAGCGAAAAGCTGGACCAACATAATAAAGTTTTAACGGAAGGTCCGCGGTAACATCAAGTTTATTTTCCACAACGGAACGAATCACTCCGGCCGTCATTTCTGGTCTTAAAGACAAAGAGCGATCGCCTTTATCCGTGAAGGTATACATTTCTTTTCGCACGATATCAGAACTATCTCCAACCGAACGGGTAAAAAGTTCAGTATGTTCAAAAATGGGGGTACGAATTGCAGCATAGCTAAATAACTTTGCAACATTGATTAATGCACTTTCAACCTGTTCATAAGCTTCAGCTTCGGCTAATAAAATATCCTTGGTACCTTTAGGTAATTTAATGTCCATAAATCCTCTTTTCTAATGCGTTATGCGGTGAATTTCATAGACACCTGCTATGTTTAATAATACATTAAAAATATCGTTAAGTCGCTTAGCATCTGTCACAAGAATGGTTAAATTGACCGTGGTGGTTAGGGTTGTGGGGTGTAACATTGCATTTAGATTGGTCACGGATACTTTTAATTGGGAAAATACACCCATAATATCGACAATCAAATTTTGACGGTCATTACTTTCTAAACGAATATCCACTGGATGAAGGCTGGTTTCAAGTTGATCGTTCCAAATCACCTCGGTTAAGCGATTTTTGCTTTGACTAATATTAGGACAATGAATACGGTGAACGGTGATACCTTTACCTTTGGTAATGAATCCTACAATGTCATCACCAGGAATCGGTGTACAACAACTTCCTAAAGTTATAGCAACTTTACCTGCGGAAGGAACAAGGACCGCGGATTTGTTGAGATGGAGAGGTTTTTTACCCAAGGTAAACATGGCCTTTTTCTTGATGTTTAAAAATTCAATTATCGCGGCAGGAGCAGGATTACGATTGTTCATGCCGATAAACAAATCATCGAGCGTTGGCATATCAAACTTTTCTAATACCTTGGGCTGATTGACCAATGTAAGCATCTCTTTTTCACCAATGCCATGTTCACGAAATGCATCAATACAGTTTTGTTTGCCTTTGACAACTTTTTCTTCGCGAAGCATATCGTTATTTTTCTTTTGTAAGAATTTACGAATATGATTTTTAGCGGTTGCAGTATGAGCAATTTTTAACCAACCTTCGTTGGGACCAGGTGAACTATTGGAGGTGCGAATTTCAATCACATCACCGGTTTTTAAAATGGTATTAAGCGGCACCAAGGATCCATTGACAATGGCACCTACTGCAGCATGACCTACACCGGTATGAACACGGTAAGCAAAATCCAAAGGCGTCGATCCATTTGGTAATTCAACCAACTTCCCTTTGGGGGTAAAGACATATACCTGTGCTTCAAAAATATCTTTTTGAAGATTTTCCATCACTTCTTTTGCATCGCCTTCTTTATCAGCAAGCGTAATTAAATCGCGAAACCAAAATAATTTTTCTTCAATTTCTTTTTGTTCTTTTTGGGGACTATAATTCGTACCTTCTTTATACCGCCAATGTGCTGCAACACCTGTTTCAGCAAGTTCATTCATTTCTTTTGTGCGAATTTGAATCTCAAAAACTTGTCCATCTTTGGCAATAATCGTTGTATGAATCGATTGATATAGATTTGGTTTTGGGGCAGCGATGTAATCCTTGAAACGATTTGATAAGGGGGTAAACATAGCATGAATATAACCAAGAATTTCGTAACAATGGGCCACGGTATCTGTGATTAAACGGATTGCTAAAATATCATAGACCTCATCAAAAT